>DATAXH010000028.1:0-3123 GCA_036266775.1 Candidatus Babeliales bacterium
CGGTGAAACTTCACCCTCTTCCTCTAATTCTTCTAAAATTTGAATAACACCAGAAACGCATTCAGCATCTTCATCTACGCAGGTATATAAATCTGAAAACCATACAAAATGAATCCAATCAAAAAGATCTTCTTGTGAAACAAGCTCTTGTTTAAAACGTTTCAGAATAGTAATCAGATGTTTGCGCTCAATCAAAACAGGATCTTCAAATAACTCTGCCTCATCATCATAACGCAATGGCGGCATATCATCTTTGCTTATTTTTAAATCTCTTATCTTTTCTAACATTTCACGATAATTAACAGACATGTTACGTTTACCCCATTAATTTAAAGACAATTCTTACCATCTATTTTACACGAAGGCAGATTTTTTTAAACCCCGCCTCCAGCCTCTCAGCAGAAGCAACTCCACTTTGTAATGCTTCTAAAGCGTTTTTTTCTCTGAGAGCTTGTTCTTTAATTTCTGCAATTTCATCTTCATTAAAACGTATTTTTAAATATTCTTGAAATGTTCTTTTTTTCATATATTTCCCCCTTTAAAGTTCTAATTATAACATAGTACTCAATAATATAGTAATTTGCTTATTACTTACTTTTTCATGTATTTATTTAAATTTTGTGCTCGAAGATACCCCCTTCTCATTCTTATGAGCGGGGCCCCCGGATTGGAGCTTTAGCGAAATCTGAAGTACAATTATTTGACTTTTTGAAAATAGATCCTCTATTATAGATAAAGTAATGCAAAAAAATGGAAAAGGAGTACTATGTTACAACATAATTACCAGCTAAACCTAAAAAGATACTCATGAAAAAGTTAATCATCGTTGAGTCACCAGCAAAAATTAAAACCATTGCAAAGTTTTTAGACAAAGACTATGTCATCATGTCCACTATGGGACATATCAAAGATCTCCCTTCAAAATCCATCGGTGTCACTATGGATAAAAAAGGAGTCCACCTTGAATATGTTACCTTAGAAGGTAAAGATGCAACAATTGCAAGCATCTGCAAACAAGCATCTACCTGCGATACTATTTTTATAGCTCCCGATCCTGACCGTGAAGGAGAAATTATCGGTTGGCATATTGCACAAGAAATTAATAAAGTCGCAAAAAAAGGCACAAAAACTTATCGTATCGCCTTCAATGAAATTACTGAACCTGCAATTTTAGAAGCTATTAATCATCCTGGTGAAATTAATATGCGATTGGTGGAAGCGCAACAAGCGCGCAGAGTTTTAGATAGATGGGTAGGTTATGAAGTTTCTCCCATTTTATGGCGCAAAATAGCAAAAGGTCTTTCTGCTGGACGTGTACAATCAGTAGCGCTACGCATGATTTGCGATCGTGAAACTGCAATTCGCAACTTTGTCCCTGAAGAATATTGGAGCATCACGGGCAACTTTGCACATAAAAAAGCAATGATTGCCGCACCGTTGACTAATATTGGCAAAGAAAAAGCAGATGTTAAAGATGAAAAAACTGCCAAAAAAATTATTGAAGCTTTAAAAAATGAAAAAAGTTACACTGTTGATTCCATCACTGATAAAACACGTACCAGAAATCCTCTGCCACCATTTATGACAAGTACGTTGCAACAAGCTGCATATAATTTACTTGGATTTTCAGTTAAAAAAACAATGCAACTTGCGCAGCATCTCTATGAAGGTTTGCCTCTTACTGATCCTTCCACTCCTGTTGCACTCATTACCTATATGCGTACTGATTCACTTCGTATTTCTGATACTGCACTCACACAAACGCGTTCATATATCAGTAAAAATTTCCCCAAAGAATATTTACCAACCAAAGCAAATATGTATGAAAAAAAATCAAAAGGTAAAACACAAGACGCCCATGAAGCAATCAGGCCAATTAACGTAACCCTTATACCTGAAAAAATCAGACAATATCTACCTCCTGATGAAGCAAAATTATACGATCTTATTTGGAAACGTTTTGTTGCATGTCAAATGAAACCAGCTGAATATGCGCAACGCCAAGTGGTAATTAAAGGTGGTATTTACACCTTCAAAGTTACTGGATCAACACTGATTTTTGATGGCTTCTTGCATGTTTATCAGGAAGAAGAAGAAGGCGAAAAAGAAGAAAAAGTTAATATTCCCGCTGATTTACAAGCAAAAAACAATCTTGATCTGAAAAAAATTGATCCTAAGCAACATTTCACACAACCACCAGCACGATTTACTGAAGCATCACTGGTAAAAGAGTTAGAAAAAGAAGGTATTGGTCGTCCAAGTACCTATGTAGCGGTACTCAATACAATTCGTGCACGTTCATATACAAATCTTGAAAAAAAGAAGTTTGTACCAACAGAGCTTGGTATGACCGTAACAGAGATGCTTGTCAAAAATTTACCTGAGATTATGAGTCCAAAATTCACTGCACAAATGGAAGAAGAACTTGATAAAATTGCTGAAGGTGAACTTGATCGTGATACATTACTCAGAAATTTCCATGAAACCTTTGAAAAAGATTTAGCAGCATTTGCTGGCAAAGATGGCGGCAAAAAAGCGGTTGAAATTGATATGATATGTCCACAATGTGGTAAACATAAATTAGCAATCCGCTTTGGTAAATCTGGTGAATTTTTGGGTTGCACCGGATTCCCTGAATGTACATTCACTTCCAATTTTATGCGCGATGAACATGGCACCCTTCAATTAAAAGAACATGAAGCACCAAAGTTGCTCGATAAACAATGCCCTACGTGTGGTAAACAGTTGCGACAACTTAAAGGTAAATATGGTGATTTCATCGCTTGCTCAGGATACCCTGAATGTAAATATGTTGAACGCAAAACATTACCATTCCATTGTCCCGAAAGTGGTGATGATATTATTGAACGTGCATGGCGCGGTGGCAAATTCTGGGGATGTTCTGCATATCCAAAATGTAAATTTGCAATCTTTGACCCGATTGAAGAAAAACCATGTCCACAATGTAAGTGGCCTTTTTTAGTGAGAAAAACAAATAAAGAAGGTGAGACTACATTGATGTGTTTGAATAAAGAATGTAACTATAAATCTGCATAAAAATGAGCGGTCAGAAAATTTTTCTCACCGCTCACATTCATAGACTTATTCCTCCGCGCTCGTCCT
>DATAXH010000029.1:0-2126 GCA_036266775.1 Candidatus Babeliales bacterium
CAAACCAATCGGAGCAATTTGTATTGCAACACGCATACTTGCTAAAGCTGGAGTGCTGAGAGACAAATATGCAACGGGATGGAATGAAGATGGTCTTTTGAATGCTATATATGCAGAAAATGGTGTTCACTATCTGCCGGAAGAAAAAGTTATCGTAGAATCCAATGTTATCACCGCAACAGATCCATCTGCAGCACAACAGTTCGGTGAACATATTGTCGAACTGTTACAAAGTAAACAACGCTGGGGATAAAGAATTCTATTTGACATTTTGAATAGATATAATACGCTCAATATATAAGGTTATTATATCCGGAGAAATTTCCAATGATTCCACAAAACCATTATTTAAAAAAAATTATTCCCTCACTTCTTTTTGTTTTTTCATTAAACTTTCCTATGTCTTTCCCATTTATTGAACAACGTATGATTAAGCAACGTAAAAAAATACAACAAGCAAAAAGAAAACATGCAGAAAAATTACAAGCGATTAAAAATCTCAAAACTGTAGAAGAAGTTGATACTGCAATACATGAGATAAAAAATGGTATCTATAAAGAAATCATCACAGAAATTGCGTCTCTTACAAATAGACCATATGATCTAACAAAACACCTTTTTGACGCAGAACGAAATATTGTAAAAAAACTTCTACAGTCAGAAAATCCTTATATTACTCAAAAACACAGTAAAGATATCCCATCTTCAATGTACAACGATATTATATCAGTATTACAAGAAGCACACATTGATCCAAAAAATGTAACGCTTAAATACAGTCCTAATGGTGATGAGGGTTTATTAGCTTCCGCAAAAGGAGCAACTTTTAATTCTCATCTTTATCCTTATTTTAAAAAACCAAGGATACGACTGTATGCCGCAGTAAATGATCGACCTAAAGTAAGACAATTGTTTGTATATTCACATGAATTATACCACATTCTTTTACGACACAGTTCTATGAAAATAAAAACCGCTATTTATCACTCTAATGGAATTCATAATTCTAATATTGATAATCTAATTTCTATCCAAGAAAGAGAAGCAGATATACATGCAGCATCAAAAAATAGACAAATGGCGCATGCTGGAATGATTTCTCGTTGCACATCAGGTCATAGTGAGATTATCAACGAAAAAAAACATTGCTATGATATGCAGGTCATGCATGAGCTGATGAAACAAAAAGAAAAATTATCGCAACAATAATTATTTCTCCAACAAAATGGCTCGCGCTGGCGCAGCTTCAGTGCCAATAACATTCAATGGCAAACATATCAAAAGATATTTACCTGCCGGTGCATTTTCCAATCGCAACCCTTCAATAATAGCCACATCTGCATGCATCAAATTTTCATGCGTGGGGTGACCTGGTTGACTATGTTCAATGCCAAGATAATCAATACCAACAGCTTTTATTTTTTTTTCTGCTAAATACATTGCACCAGATGCTTCAAGATACACAAAGTGCGGACTAAATTTATCCGTTGGGTTAATATCACTGTTTGCCGTACGCAATAAAACAATGCCACCTTCAACAATGTCATTATCATGCGCAATCAAACAATCACGCGTAATACGCTCTGCGCATGTTGTCATATCAAGCACCACACAATCACCCATAAAACGATCAAGATGCATTTCATCTATTGTTTTACCATCTCTTAAAAAATGAGATGGTGCATCGATATGTGTTCCTGTATGAGAACTCAAATGCACTGCTGTTTCACGCACGCCATCGCGATCATAATTTTTTATCTCTTCAATATTTACAATTGATCGGTCTTTATATCCCGTTGTTGCTTTGCTGATTGGCCAACTAATATCAATTATTTTCATGACATATCCTTTATTTTTTATAGCCTATTACTTCTCTCCGCTCGTCCTGAGTGTTTTTTTGTCCTCAAAAAAATGTATCGAAGGATGCGGAATAAGAAAAATATTAAAATTAAAAAAATCTTTTTTATGTCGCACCCTTTAGCCCCAATTTCTATTTCCCCAATTTCCGTTCTACTCCAATTGGGGTCCCCATTGAAGAGTAACGGAGATGGGGCAGAATCGGGGTCCCCATCGAAAGAAACTGAAGATGGGGTAAGCGAGCGGGGGGGTAATCAAACATTTTGAAT
>DATAXH010000030.1:0-4626 GCA_036266775.1 Candidatus Babeliales bacterium
CGCAACGGTTTTTCTGCTGACACCTGTAAATTTGGAATCCGTTCAATGACTGCATTAAAAATATCAGTTACACCAATATTTGCTTTTGCTGAAGCTTTGATCACTTCTTCAGGTTTAAAATCAAAGAGATTAACAAATTGATTGGTCACTTTTTCTGGATCAGCATTGGGAAGATCAATTTTGTTAATGACGGGAATAATTTTTAAATCTTGATCGAATGCAAGATAGAAGTTTGCCATGGTTTGCGCTTGTACCCCTTGCGCTGCATCAATAAGTAATAATGCGCCCTGGCAGGCGTATAATGAGCGAGAAACTTCATACGTAAAATCAACGTGCCCTGGGGTGTCAATAAGATTCAGAAGATATTTTACTCCTTTATATTCATAAAACATAGAAGCAGTCTGCGCTTTGACAGTGATGCCACGTTCACGCTCTACTTGGAGTTTATCCAAAAATTGTTCTTTTTTTTGCCGTTCGGTGATAGTGCCAGAAATCTCTAATAAACGATCAGATAGGGTTGATTTACCATGATCAATGTGGGCAATAATGGAAAAATTTCTAATTCTATCCGGGGTAAATTCTTGTAAATGGGGAATGCGTTGACTCATGCGTTTCTCATTCTAAATGGCTTTGTAAGGTGATTTTCATATCCAATTATACTAAAAATATGCATAAATTCAAAAATGGTAAAAAAAGACAATTATTCGTAGAATAGGGACTTTTTTGACGGTTTTTATGAGTTATAGTATGATTAAAACATAAAGTAATTGTGTGTATATAGGGGTTATTATTATGAAAAAGCTATTATTATTGGCTGTCGTAGTTGTCATGGGTTTTGCTCATGATGCAACTGCAATGATTCATAAAAAAAATCGTGAAGATGAATTTGTGCCAATTTTTCATCCAAAAATTCAGATTAATGAAGAGCAATATGATAAACGAGTTACTTTGAAGCCTTTATTGCAATTGCTTCCATCTTTATCTTCAGAAGAATTAAAAAAATTAGATGAAGAGAAAAGAGCTGCAAGAAACGAGCAGATAAAAAAATGGTGTGACGACTTTAAAAAAAATAGTAAAAAATCTGCAATGTGGACTAAAGATGCGCAGGAAGAAAGAATTGTAGAAGAAGCATGTTATTGTGATTTTGAAGAAAAAGTAGATTTAGAACTGTTTTATAATCTTCTAAGTGAAGTTGTTACATTGAATTATAGAAAAACTTTTGCTACAAAGTTTGATTTTAAGTTTTTGAGACGTGTAGATGATTTACAAGAAAATGAGTGGGCATTAGAGTTGATAAAAAAGGCCTTAAAAAAGAATACTACCAATGACATTCTTCAGAAACAAAAAGAGTTGGTTACAAAAGAGATAGAATCATTTAGAAATCCAAAAAACTGTCTTTCTTTTATCCGTTCGTCTATGAAGAGACCTGAATTTGAGAAATATATGCAGTTTCGTGAGATTACAGAAAACGAATAAATTCAAAATAATTAAAAAATGGAACATTGGATTGATCAGTAATGGTTATGCAATGTTCCATTTTGTGTTTTTTGAAGAGATTACGTTTGTGGGACCGTAAAAATGATCAATGATCGCGCAGAATGCACCCTTTTGCGACATTTTGGGATATATGGTAAAATTAAAATATATCTCAAAAAAGGGTTTAATTTAGGGGTTATTTATGAAAAAACAAATATTATTGCTCAGTTCATTAGGTCTTTTTTGCTTTGTACAGCCTAATTATGCAGACTATAATTCAAAAAAAACATACATTGTATACTCTCATGGGTTTGGAGAAGGTGAGAAACATAATAGTAAAGAAAGGTATACTCGTCTTGGTGATGTTAGTTCTATGCCGATATATCCTGATGCTCCAGGTCAGTTAAGCAAAGCTGTCTTTTATACAAAACCTGCAGTACATACTCTTGTGAATGATTTACATGAAAAAGCTCAAAAAGACGATTGTGAATCAATTAGATTAGTTGGATATTCATGTGGTGCGGGGACAGCGCTCAATTCTTTAGCAAAATTAGCTCATTATGATGAAAATAAAGAATATTTTAAAGATACTACTATTCGTTCCAGAAATGATGCTGATATGATCATGCAAAAGATTAATAATGGAGCATTTGTTGCAACAGCACCTTTTTTGCATATACGTAAAGCAAAATCAATTGCGTCAGTAGGTGAATCATTAACAGCAATTACTATTATATCTGCAGCAATGGTTGGGACTGATTTGTGTAGTAAAAATAAAGTTGATTCTCGTGCAGTGCGATTTGGCCTTGGTGCTGCAGGATCATTTGCAGCAGCTTATGTAGTAGGTGATTATTTAAAGAAAATTTATGCGCAGGGTCTAGTTACATACATATTGCCATATATAACCGGAGGCAAATTTGATCCTCATCATGAAACACCGCTTCAATCAGTTGAGCAATTACGCGGAAAACTTACATGCCCAATATTGTTACATTTCCATGCAAATGATAAAAATCTCGAAAACCCTGATGAAGATACAATCAAAGTTTACGATGCATTAAAAAGTGATAAAACTCATATTATTATTACTGACGATGCATGGCATAATTCCTCATCACTACAATTTATGAATGAGCTTGAAAAATTTGATAAAAATTATTTAAAAGGTGAACGCGTTGATATGAGTGCAACGCAGCCGAGTGTGGAAGAATTGAGAAAAAAGATATACAACAGATAATCGTAGTGAATAATTAAAAAAATGGAACATTGAATTGATCAGTAATGATTGTTACAATGTTCCATTTTGTGTTGTATTTAAAGTTTTATTTTTTCTAGTTTGTGTTTAAGTATTATCCTAAAGAGAAAGGAATTTTCATGAAATTTGTAAAATATATAGTATCGATGGTGGCATTAGTAACCACAGTATTTGTTGATTGTAAACAAATGGGGAAAGCATCAGCTGCTGTAGTAGAACAAACACAGAAACCAAGTATGGTTCGGCCCGAAATGCGGTCGTTGCCGCAACCAATTAAAGCTTTTCGTAAAGAATATGAAAATATACTTTCTACATTAAAAACATTACAACCATCGCGTGAAGATTTGCCTATTTTGGAACAAATTAAAAATGAAATTGATAATCAGATTAAAGGGTTGGCAAGATTTCCAGAAATAAAAAAACCAAGTAAGTTTAATATAACTTATGGACACTCTACGCATAAAAATAAACGACCGTATCAAGAAGATAGGTTTGATCATGCAATGATTGATGGCGACCAATTTTTTGCAATATATGATGGACATGGCGGCGATGAAGTATCATCTTTTTTAAAAGATAATCTGCATGATTATTTTGCACAGTGTTTAATTTCAGCGGGTAAAAATAAGCGAGAAGCTTTTGAATGTGCATTTGCAAAAGCTGAAGATTATTCGCTTAAAAATTATGATGCGGGATCAACGGCTGTTGTGGCATTTATTGAAAGTGATATATTGCATCTTGCTTGGGTGGGAGATTCACGCGCGGTGTTAGAAAGTAATAGTAAGCCAAGTTTTCCTACAGAAGATCATAAACCTGATAGCAAAGATGAAAAAGAGCGCATAGAACGCGCAGGTGGACAAGTTTACTGGCATGGTGTTTGGCGTGTTAACGGATTAGCTGTATCCCGTTCTATTGGTGATAGAAAGATGAAGGTTGGCAAAGAAGGTCAGATTATTGCGATGCCCGAATATGCAGAAATACAGCTCAATAAGAATAACCACTTTATGATTCTTGCTTCTGATGGCTTGTGGGACACAATAAGTAGTGAAGAGGCGGTTGCGATGGTGAACAAAGGATTAGAAGATAACAAATCGTTGAATGATATTGCACAAGAATTACAAAATGCAGCGATTGCAAAAGGGAGTGGCGATAACATCACTGTTTGTGTGGTTAAATTTTGATCCTTCGAACTATTAGATAAGAATTGAATTTATTTATTTTGTGTGTTTGTTATAATAGCAATTAAAGAATATTGTTGATGAATTATTAAATATACTTACATAAAGGTGTTGCAGTGAAAATAAAATTAATGTTTATTGCTTTAGTGGTTACTTCAGGTTTGCAAGGGTCTGATAGAGGTCAGATGGTGTCTGTGAATGGTGAGGATACATTAGCGTTAGCTTTGACCCGCTGCATTGAAAGTGAATCTTATCGGTTTGATGAAAAGACTTTTGTGCAAAAAAAATGTAAAAGACCAGTAATAATTCATTTTTATAGCGATAAAGATGATAAGTATTCTTCTCTTACTAAAATTGAAGATTTGGTTGCAGGTTCATTGAAAGCCAATTTTGTGAATGCGTTTGCTGAGCTGTTAACTATTCATTTAATTTCTGATACAGAGGATAAAAAAGATGATCGAATTTGTGGTGATTCAAGGTTAAATGCATGTTTATTTTATAATATTACGAGCGACAAGAAATCTATGGATGATCATGTTTGTCGTATTAAACAGTTGTTAGATTTGAATAAACAAATACCTTTATTGGTTAATATTAACATTGATGTAACAGATTCTACGAATATTATTGAAGAATTAGGAGAAGAAGCAGAGATTGTTAATCATAAACAAGTTTTGGATCATATTATAGATAAAAATGGGTCGCTTGATGAGTTAT
>DATAXH010000031.1:0-1937 GCA_036266775.1 Candidatus Babeliales bacterium
TCTTATATAAATAAATTGCAAAAAAATATACAATCAACAAAAATAACTGGTGACCCCCAATGACATCACAACATAAAATTATTATTTTAACTTTGTTATCACAATCTTTTTTATGTATAAGCATGAATCAATCTGAACTTACACTAACATTACAAGATTTTAGAACTTTTGGTGCCGATGTTCAAAAAAATTGTATAACATCCGCTCAAAACACTAATTCTTTATTTGAACAAGAACATACAAAACAAAAACATCAATTTCTCGGACTCAAGCCAGCTGAAAAACAAATTATATGTAGTCAAAGTCCTATTAAAATTGAACAACCTAAAAGGTTCAAAAAATCAGCTCAACAACAAGAAGATACAATTATAAATCTTACATCTATTTTCGAGGATAATACAAAAAAATCTACCCTCGTAAAAGAAATCAATTTCGCTGATAAATTTCAGGGTATTAACGAAGAACTTTATTATTTAGCAAGCGCGTTAGATGCTAATATCAACAAAAGTGATGGCAGACGAGAATTTTATTACCTCTTAAAAGCCGAAGATGCTCACAAAAAAAATAAGCCCAAACTAAATTTTCATGACTTATCACATGCCTTGGATGCTAGTGGCAAAAATGATATTAAACTACCTCATCTTGGTGGTTTTCGCATCCCCTTGGAGCTTGAGAACCAAAACGACTATACAAAATATATTGCTGGATATACTCACATGCGTGACAAAACCTCACCACGTTATAATATTAATAATAATAAAAGTATTGATAATCATAAAAACATTTTTGGCTCTCCTTCCCAAATAAAGCTTACTCCTGATCAAATTAAGGTTAGTCACTGTATTCTCAAGGCAAGTTATGATTCATCTAACATCAAAGAAACACAGACATCAGAAATAAAACCAAAAAAAGAAGAAAATAAAACTTCTGTTAAAAATCCGCATGTAGAACAATTAGGTGATGAACCTGACAATTTTAAGTGTGGTAAATGTTTACAAGTGACTACATTTGTTGGACTAGGGACGGTCGGAATCACATATATTCTTGCTAAATTAGGTTACTAAATTACAAACAATAAAATATCAAAATATTTATAATACATCCAACAAATTACTCATTTTACGCTCAGGTGAGGCTTCTAATCGCTTAAGCCGTTCAATATCTCCCAAATACAGTTGCGTGGTTGTTGGTGCAGTGTGTCGCATTGCAAGTTGCACTTCATACAATGATGCTCCTGCTTGCATAGAAAGCACACCAAATGTGTGTCGTAAACTATGCGCGGTAATGCGTTTACTATCAAAGCCTGCCGCACGCAAGCGTCGCTTAATAATACGTGACAATGAAAATATGGTTAATTTTTTGCCATAATTACGATCACTTAAAGAAATAAACAGAGAATCTTTTTCACTTTTTATCACACGTTCTTGCAAATAATCATGCAATGAAGTCAACGTCTGAGGCGTTAATAACACAAATTCATCTTTACTCGCACGTCCTTTTCCATGAATCCACAATAACATTTCTCCACGTTGTTCATACATATCTTCTAATGTTGCAGACGCAATTTCTTTAAGTCGTAATCCTGTGCGTACTAAAATATTAATCAATGCAAAGTCACGTTTGCCTTGCAATGTTGAACAATCAATTGAAGCAAATAATTTCTTAAGTGCATCGATTGAGAGTGATTCTTTTTGATGACTTTTTACGTATCGCTTAATACCTTTAACTCCTCGTGCAACATTAGGATATAGTTGTGAATCTTCAGCCCATAAAAAAAAGCGTCGTATAACAACAATATACATTGCTTTGGTATATGCACTTAACCCTTTTGTATCAAGCCAAAATTTATATGATAAAATTGTTTCTTTTTTTGGTTCTGTTACTTTTTTTTCTATGCACCAACGCACAAATTGTGTCATTGCATTAAGATATGTTGT
>DATAXH010000032.1:0-2822 GCA_036266775.1 Candidatus Babeliales bacterium
CCTTTTTTATCAGGAGTAATTAATAAAGATCTTGGAATAACTTTATTCCACGCTCGACTAGCATTAGCTTCTTTTTTAGAATTAAAAATTAATATTTTTTCTGATTTATAATCCTGCACTTCAACGATAGGAGGGGTCTCCATAGCAATATTGAAGGCGCCATAGAAAGAAGCCACTAAACAAAACCCCCAACTAAAATTCCATCTATTTTGCATCAATTGCAGCATAAATTTTCCTCATCTTGATTTGTACGATATACTCATTATAATATTTAAAATTTTACATAAACTTATAGTAGTATAACTTTTTGTCTATTTAATAGGTACAACATTATGACATTTATCATTCTCTTACAAGCTCTTTTTGCAACATCATTTCCTATAGGTAAATATCTTGTGAAACTTGCTTCCCCCTTTTTTGTATCAGGAATTCGTATGCTTATTGCAGGAAGTATTCTTCTTCTATATCAATACTTTCAACCATTAACAGAGTTTAAAATCAAAAGAAAGCATCTTTGGATATTTGCACAAATAACTATTTTAGGTATGTATGCCACCTATGGATTGCGTTTGTATGCTTTACAAGTATTGCCTACTTGGAAAGTAGCTTTTTTTTATAATCTTTCACCCTTTTTATCCGCTTTTTATGCTTATCTTTTATTTCATGAACGACTTTCAACAAAACAATGGTTAGGACTTTGTGTCGGATTTCTTGGAATGATGCCAATGCTTATTGCCCAAACTCCTGAAGAAGCTACATTAGGGAAATTTTTCTATATCTCTATCTACGAACTATTTCTTCTCATTTCTGTATCATTACATTGTTACAGCTGGTTACTTATCCAAAAATTGGTCAAATACAAAAATTACGATACTTCAATTGTAAATGGTATTTGTATGGCAAGTGGTGGTCTTCTTTCTCTGATTACTTCTTATCTTATTGAAGGCCCAGCTCTTGTATATGACCCAATTGCCTTTTGCAAAGGAATCACCTTCACCATTTTTGTAAGCAATATTTTATGCCACAATATTTATGCAGGCCTTCTCAAAAAATATTCTGCTACATTCATGTCATTCACCAGCTTTTTGAGTCCACTTTTTGCAGCACTTTATGGATGGGCATTTTTTCAAGAAACAATATCCTGGTATTTTTATCTTTCTATAATTATTGTTCTTATTGGCCTTTATATTTTTTATCAAGATGAACTCAAAAACAGATCTGATCTACAGGAAAAAGAGATACAGCTATAAACAAGGATAATCAGTAATAATCCCATCAACTCGATAGTTTGTGACACGGATAAGATCATCTGGATCATTGATGGTATATACATACACAGATATGCCCCGATCATGAATATCGTCCACAAACTGTTGATTAATAAAATCAATACTTAAACTCACCACATCAGCATTAATTGTAGAAGCGCATGAACCCAAATCAAGAGGTATACCATATAAAAGAACTGCAACAGGAATTAAACTATTTGCAGTTTTAATATCATATAATTGCGTATGATCAAAAGATGCCACTAAAAAATCTTCATAGTACCAATGCTTACAGCCAACATAATGTTCAATAATTTTTACAACATCATGTGCAATGGCAGCATCTTTTATTTCAATATAAATTTTAACTCGGCGATCAATAAAATCCAGAACTTCAATAAGTGTAGGAATTTTTTCATAACCAAGAACAGTCAATTTTCTCAGTTCTTGTAACGTATGCGCTGTTATCGCTCCATATCCATCAGTTAATTGCTCAACCTTTGCGTCATGAAACACAACTAACTCACCTGATGCACACTTCCACACATCAAACTCAACCATATCAACGCCGCACTTTATTGCTAAAGCAAATGATGATAATGTATTTTCTGGCGCATATCCCGCTGCACCACGATGACCAATAACGATATACGCTTGTGATAAAGTAAAACCCCACAAAATAATTCCTACAAATATCTTTTTCATAAAATCCTTTTTTTGGATATGTTACAAAAAAGTAAAAATCTATTTATAGATATGAGTTAAGTTAGAAATCACAAAATCTTTGACCAGCAAGAAAATGGAAATGTAAATGAAAAACGCTCTGACCAACATCAGAGCCATTATTAACAATCAAACGAAATGCTTGTGAACCAGAAAGATTTGATGCAAGTTGCTTTGCCATTAAAAGCATATCACCAGCAAGCGTGACATCATCTTGAGTTAATGCAGTAATATCATGAACATGTTTTTTTGGAATGATAAGATAATGAATAGCTGCTTTTGGGGCAATATTATCGATTACAATAATATCATCAGTTTGAGCGATTACCTTTGCAGGTAGTTGTCCGGCAAGAATTTTACAAAAAACACAATTTTGTGTGCTCATTTTTAGGCTTACTTTCAAAGGACTTTTAATTTTTTCTGCCCTACTTCGCTAAAGCTTCGAAGGGCAACCTTCGCTTTTGTAATCAAGCTCTCTTAAAATTTAAAAAACCAGCCTTTAAAAAGCTGGCCGCGCCAACCGTAGCTTTATGCGAAGGTTGGTGCCGAAGGTCGGACTCGAACCGACATGATATTGCTATCGCGAGATTTTGAGTCTCGTGCGTCTGCCATTTCGCCACTTCGGCCTATCATCATTTCAAACGTATTATCAGGATACCCCAAAGACCAATAACCGTCAATTGGAAACAGCAGTTTTTACACTAATCCAATCAATAAATCTACTTCTCTTGTCTCCGTCCTCAAACCACCATGTAGCCGGGCCCTTTTCAAGCTTAAACAAGCGTTCAAAAACACCATCAGATATTTCTTCAATTTTCACATGATAGTTAC
>DATAXH010000033.1:0-3494 GCA_036266775.1 Candidatus Babeliales bacterium
TACCGTCTTTGCGGGTGATTGCAAAATCAGAAAAATTGCTCATATCAAATGTGATGTTACCGTATGCTAAATCAGTAATGGTAATAGAAAGATTATGATCACATTTAAAACGCCAAATATAAGGTACTTCTTCTTGAAGTAAGCGATCAATTTCTGTTTGAGAGAGTGCCAGACATGTACGATCATAGCGCGGAGGCAATTTAAGAGCTTGCTGTCTGAGTCGTTTTTTTTCCAATTCTTGTTCAGTGCAAAAACAACGGTAAATCAGTTTTTTTTCTTGAAAAATAGTGCGTTGTTGTTCATAAAGATCGGTGCGAGCTGATTGATAGTATGGTGTATATGGTCCATCAACATGTGGACCTTCGTCATACGTAAGTCCCAGCCAATGAAGATCTTCAATAATTTTTTGTGCTTCAGGATCAAACATGCGTTGGGCATCAGTATCTTCAATGCGAAGAATGAACGAGCCTTGTTTTTGTTTGGCAAATAAAAAATTGATAACTGCTGCGCGAACATTGCCTAAATGCATCATTCCTGTAGGAGATGGGGCAAAACGTACACGAATTCTGGACATGTTTGATTTCCTTGCTCTAGCGTTCATCAGCCACTCCCCATTTTCAATTCTTTCAATGGGGTCCCCAATAAGAACGCAGTGATATTGGGGAAGAATTAAAGCGCTTAATTCTTCAGTGGGTTGAGTGCAAAAAATTAATAATGATAATTTGAATGGATATTACTATTAGTTTACCTGCAATAGTTTCAAAGTCCAGATTGTGCTCGAGCGGCTTTGCTTTAAATTCTTTGACATATAGACTCTTGGTTTGCTATTTTTCTTCAAAAGGTTTTTAGTAAAAGGGTAGGATAATGAAGAAATGTCTTAAAATCACCTTAGTTTCGAAAATATTGGGGGAAATCTTACGGGATTCCATTCAGACAGCAGCACGCAAACTTGCTATAGAAGGAACAGTTCAAGTAGTTGAACCAAATGAAATGGTGATTATTGCGTGTGGAGAAAAAGAAAGTATTGACGATTTTCTTGATGCGGTCCATGAAGGTTTTGGGGTATATGTTCCGGAAGATGTTTTGGTTGAGCCTTTTTTAAAAGAAAAGGATTATCGAGGGATTTTTAGAATTTTAGAATAATCCTTCGATACATTTTTTTGAAGACAAAAAAACACTCCCTCCGTCGCTAAAGCTATGGAGGACACGGCAGGATGAGCGGAAAGAAAGAAAAATTATCTAATCCAAGTCGCTCGCCCTTGAGTGTTTTTACGAAGTGAAACGTAGTAAAAATGTATCGAAGGGTTCGTTTTTGATATACTGTTGGTATGTGTTTGTATGAAAAAAATAGCATCCCAACAGTTTTCTTTTGTATTAATCGACCACCATTGTGGTATCATTTTTTTGTTTTTTTACTGATATTTTTTATATCCATTGATGCCCAGCAGGAAAATGTTTGTCATGATACTCTTGTTGTGTCTCAGAATATTGTTGATGCTGAAAGTATAAGAAAAATTTTTATTGAACCAATTCGTGTTGATGAAGTTTCATTTGAGTCAGATGCTCTATTCCAACAAGAGGAATTTTTGTATTTGTTTCCTTTCCGTGGTGGAGATTGTATAGATAGCGGTTGTCTGATTACCGCTCTTGAGCTTTGCACAAAAAAAAATAAATTTTTTAGAATAAAAATTACAATTTTTACCACCGATGCAACGGTGCGATTACATTTTACCTTTGAAGCTGCATGGACGTTCAAGAAAATTAAAATTCATAATGTATATCAAGGCAAACATGCATTGTCGCAGTTGTATGTCATGGAGAAAGGGGAAATATTTGATGAAGCAAAGCATGCTCATTCTGTAGAACAAATTAAAAAGTTTTTACTTAATAGCGGCTATTTTAACTGTAATATAATCAGCAATTTTGTATATGATGATCAGACAAAAGAGGTCATTATTCATATATCTATTAAAAAAGGTAAACGTTTTTCTTTTGGTTCCATTGATGTTGCATTAACAATCGAAAACGGTATGTGTGATAATAATAATGATGTATGTAAACAGATAAAAAAAAAGATTTCACATGCATTGTCATCTCACTCATTTACACAAGAGCAGCTTGACAACCAAGTAGTGATTGTAAAAGATTATTTAGCTAAAAAAGGTTTTTTTTATAGCACCATTAAATATAAACAAAAAATTGATTATGATCATGCGGCTGTTAATTTGGTATGGAAAATACATATAGCTCAAAAAAGAGAAATTGTTTTTTTTGGAAATCGTTTTTTTTCTGAAAAAGAGTTGCTTGAAAAAGTGTTGGTATTTGGAGAATCCGTTTATTTGTTACCCGCAACAATAATAGCTGAAGAAATAACGCGCGCCTATAAAAGTAAAGGTTTTTTTAATGCAGAAGTTGTAACGCAAGAAGAAAAAGACCGTTCCTTTTTTATTATTAAAGAAGGATCACGTGCAGCTGTTACAGCGGTTGAAATAAAAAATAACATTTTTGAAAATCAGATTGTTTTGCAAAAAAAGTTTTTTGGAAAACTTGTAAAGCATAAATATTACGATACACAGCTTTATGATGATGCTATTGCACATCTAACCCATTATTATTTCGATCAAGGATTTGTTTCTTTTGTTGTTGTTAATTATGAATGTGTACCGACTCATGTTGAAAATGAATATATATTAGTTGTAACCATTGATGAAGGAGCACGAAAATATATTACATCGGCAACTGTGGAAGGGTATCCAGAGTTCAGCACGCAAGTTCCTTTTTGTATACAAGAAGGTGGAGTACCATTTAACAGTAAAGTTATTGATGAGCAGCGTGCATGGTTGGTTACTCATTTTCAATCATTAGGTTTTTTACGTGCACGTTTTAAATCAGTTATAGAATCTCACGGTGATAATGTTGCGATTAAGTGGATTGTGGATACAGCAGAGAAAATACATTTTGGTAAAACAGTTGTATCGGGAAGTTTATCATTGCCTTTTTCGTATGTTGAACGTTTACTCTGTTATCAAGAAGGTGATTTGTGGGATCAAGCAAAAATAAAACAGACCTATAAAGCGTTTAAAGATTTAGAAATATTTGAATCAGTTCACTTATCTACCGATTACGCCCTTCGACACGCTCCCGACTTGGCCAAGGCTTCGACGGGCAGGCAGGGCGAGCGGGAGGATGAAAATAAACCTGTTACTTTAAAATTACATCTCGATGATCGTTATGAGATACGAACCCGTGCTGGTTTTGAACTGCAGCATTTGCGGAAATATCACATATTCACTGGGCCAGCGTATCGGGTGGGGGGAACGGCAATTATTAAAAATCCTACTAATTGTGCTGATCAAATCCGTTTTGATTGTGATTTTGCAACATCGCATCGGGAAATTGTTGGACGTTATCGTCGTCCATTTTTTACGCAAAAACCTTTTTTTATACTTGCGCAAGTTTATAGCACGCTCTACGATCAATTTGGATTTATTGGA
>DATAXH010000034.1:0-2380 GCA_036266775.1 Candidatus Babeliales bacterium
TCTAGTTTTAGGGGATTCCGATACAATACAAAACGCTGATGGTGTGTTGGTTATTGGATATCCGTTGGCGCAGTATCATATCAAAAGTACAACCGGTATTGTGAGTGGCCGAGAATTTTTATTAACGGGTTCTTTATTACAAGTGACTGCTCCTATTAATCCTGGTAATTCTGGTGGGCCAGTATTAAATGCACAAGGACACGTGATTGGTATTGCAGTTGCTATAATGCAAAATGCACAAAATGTTGGTTACGCGATTCCTATTAATGAATTAAAAATTATACTTCATCAATTACGTGTTAAAAAATTTATGCGAAGACCGTACTTAGGTATTCGTTTTGTAGTTTCTAGCGATGAAAAAGCACAATTTTTGAATAATCCAATACCTTCAGGTTTATATATTGCTCAGGTGTTTCCTAACACTATGTTTGCACGTGCTGGCGTTCAAGCCGGAGATATGTTGTATAAATTTGATGGAGGGATTCTTGATGCTTACGGTGAAATTTATATTGAGGGACTTCATGGTAAAATATTAATTCATGATCTTGTTGCACGTATAAAAGTTGGTGCAGAAGTTCCATTAATTGTTTATCGCAATGGAGAACGCAGAGAATTGCAATGTATGATAGATGATGAATCACCATTTGCAATCCGGAAAAAATATCCTAATTATGAGAACGTTGCGTATGATACCATTGCAGGAATGGTTGTAATGGAATTGGCAATGAATCATGTTGAAGAGCTTATAGAAGATTACCCCGCACTTATTCGTTTTAAGGAACCAGAATACAGAGGTGAAGCTGCATTAATTATCACTAATATTACACCAGGATCTTACGCGCATCATGTCGGGTCATTGATGCCCGGAAACATTATTTCTGCAGTGAATGGAATACAGGTTAAAACTTTGGACGATTGGAGCAAAGCGGTGGAAAAAAGTTTAGAAACTGGATTTGTTGCATTAACAACTGATCATGATGTGCTGACGGTACTGTTGTTGGAAAAAATTCTTATGGATGAACTTAAACTCAGTACCGCATTTGCGTATCCACTTTCTGAGACAGTTAAGAGATTGCAAAAAGGATATAAAAAATAAAAAAAACTGTTTAGTAAAGTATACATCTACAATTATCATCTTCTATGATGTCAACTGTGCCGTTATGTTTTACTCTGTAGTGTGGTTCTCTACCTTCTGCATTTTTTTCCAATTCCTTCCATTGAGCTTTGTTTGTTCTGTGTGTAGTTGTCCAACCTTTTGAATAATCAGGTTGGCCATTTGGAAACTTGGATATTGGTTGGATATTTTTTTGAGTGGGTTGTTCTGTAGATTGTATGGAACTTGAAATAAAGATAACATTCAACAAAAACAGTAATTTGTGGCTCATAAGTTTTCCTAAAAATAAAAATTATTAAGAAATGGTGCAGGAACATTGGGGTTGGTTGGATTCTTCATAAAGTTTATTCATATTGGTTCTTCCCCATGGATCTATAGCACTTTCGTTATTAAAATATTTATCAAGTTCTGCTTGTGGTATTGCATTTCTTCCTATTTTTTTATGCGTGGCAATCTTAGCTTGTTCTTTTTCAATATATGTATCTAATTCCTGTTGTCTTTTTAGCTTTTCTGTTTCGATATAATTTCGCAAAAGAGGAGTAATTTGAGGACGATAATAACTTGATGAAAGTTTAGAAGATTCTTGAACGCATTGGTCATCAAAAAATGGTTTTCTTGTGTCTAAAAGCCATTGTATGAATTTTTCATCATCTTTTTCAACACCATATTTAAATAAAGACGTTAATTCATATTGATTGTGAGGTATTAATTTTTTTAATTCTGCCGGTTCCGCTTGATAGAGCGAATAATTTAGGAATGATGTGTATATTCTTTCATTTTTTGTGATTTCTACTTTTTCTGTTTCCATACCATTAATTATTGCAATAAAAAATAAGAAGAAGCTCAGTAATAATGTATGATGCATTGTATTCCTGTTAACTTTGGTAATTATTTGTATGTTTTTTTGCAAATTAATTAAAAAACCCCAATCATATCTGCTATAAAAAAGTTATTACTTTATTGTATAGATACAAAGGGAGGTTGGCTATGAAAAAATACAATAGATCCCAATGGATTGTATTTTTGTTGGGTATATGCAATTTTTTTTGCATAAATTCTATGGAAATGCAACCCGTACAAGACGACTTTTGTTATGTAGCATTATTACCTCCTGAACTGTGGAATTATATAGCTCGGTTTTTACCATGGGAGACCTCAGAAGAATGTGTACAACGGACAGAAAGAGAAAAGGATGAAGGATTTCCTCAAGAATATTATAAATATTTTGGTTGTAAAAATGCTTTAGGAGTAGAAAATTTGGTTGGA
>DATAXH010000035.1:0-3818 GCA_036266775.1 Candidatus Babeliales bacterium
ATATTCAGGTTAGCAGAATTAGAGTTAAAACATGTTGATGAAAAAAAATTGGAACATGATGCACATTATTTATTACATATTTTACATACATATGCACACAAGAATGAATTACCGGTCACCATTCTTGGCCCCGCAAAACCTCCTGTTTCAAAAATAAAAGCGGTGCACAGCAGGAAGATTTATTTGAAAAGTGAGAATTTTGTGTATATTGCAAGGGTGTGTAAAGAGATTAAGCATAAAAATTTTAGTAGTTCGATTTATTTTACGCCTAACCCATTGGTTTAAAGAAATTTTTTCTATAGTGATTCAACTCAGCCATCGATTCATACACATCACTCAACGCACGATGCCGATCAGATTTTTTAAACTCAATATTTTTATCAGCGGGATACCAACGCTTCACCAATTCTTTAATACTCGTGACATCAATAATACGATAATGTAAATAATTACTCACACTTGGCATATATTTATCTAAAAAAACACGGTCCTGCCAAACCGTGTTACCCGAAAGAATTCCTGTATGTATTGCACAATATTGTTTAATGAATGCTAATGTTTGTTGCTCTGCATACTGCAAAGATATTGTTGAATTGCGTACCGCTTCAATTAACCCTGTTTTGCCATGCTGATCTTGACACCATTTACCCATTGCAGTTAATTTTTCTTCAGGTTGATGAATAGCATATGAAGGGCCTTCGGCAATCACATTAAGATTTCCATCGGTAATCACCGTAGCAATTTCCAAAATAACATCAGTTTCTATTACCAATCCCGTCATTTCCAGATCAAGCCACACCAGATTTCCCAGAACCTCATTCTTTGCCATATGCATTCACCTATTACAAAATAAATTTATTTCTTATAAGTCAGCATACCAACATAGATCATTCTTTACCATACCTCTACAAAACAGTAAAATATAAACGCAGTTTGATATTTGTATAAAACATGAACTGCGAAACTTAATTAAGAGAATAAAAATTTGAAAGCTTATGTCCATGCAAAAACTACGTATTGGCGTCCTCATGGGGGGCAAATCACTTGAAAAAGAAGTATCTTTTAATACCGGTAGAACAGTTTGTGATTATATTGATACAACACAATACGCTACCATTCCACTGTATCACACAGGTTCAAAAATATATTTATTACCGTGGCATTTTTTACATCGCGGCAAAACAACTGATTTTGAACATCGTCTTGCAACTGAAGCGCAACAGATTGCATGGGATGATCTTAAACAGCATGTTGATTTTATCTACATTGCACAACATGGCCGCTATGCTGAAGATGGTACGCTGCAAGGGTTTTTAACTATTCTTGGTATTCCATATTTAGGATCAGGAGTATTAGCGAGTGCATTACGTACTGATAAAATTGTACACAAAACATTTTTAAACAATGCTGGCATTGCAACACCAAAATTCATTGCAGTTGAATCGTATGAAGTAGATAACTTTGACCAATATAAAAAATCTATCTTTGATAAATTAACTTCAGCACATATCACCACGCATCACGTGGTGATTAAACCATTTAATGAAGGCTCAAGTCTTGGTGTTTCAATCGTCGCCAAAGACAATCTGGAGTCTGCCCTTAAAAAAGCATGTTACATAGAACCGGGTAAAAAAAAGCGGGTTATTGTTGAAGAAAAAATCAATGGCATGGAATTTACCTGCATTATTTTAACTGATCACAAAACTGGTGAACTTTTTGCGTTACCACCAACAGAAAGTGTCGCAAACACAGAGATCGGTTTTTTTGATTATGAACAAAAATATATGCCGGGAAAAGGTGTAAAACGTACTCCTGCACGTTGCAGCACAGAAATTACTGCACGCATTCAACAAACATGTATGGATGTTATGCGCACCTTGGAATTTGCAACAATGTGTCGCATTGATGGATTTGTCACAGACGATGGCACAATTATTATCATCGATCCCAATACACTCTCTGGCATGGCACCATCAAGTTACATTTTTAATCAAGCAGCAGAAATTAATATAAGTCCTGCACAACTTGTTAATTATATTATTGCAACAGAACTACATCGTTATAACTTACTAACCACAGATATACATATGCAAACATCAGAAACATTCCCAATTGCTCAAAAAATTCGCGTTGCAATCCTTCTTGGCGGCGCATCAAATGAAAAAGAGATATCCCTTGAATCGGGCCGTAATGTATTTTACAAATTATCGCCGCACAAATATGATCCAATCGCTATTTTTGTAAACAACAGTTTAGAATTATATGCTTTAACACAATCACAACTTGTGCGTAATTCCACTAAAGAAATTGCTGAACTGTTACAACCATCACAAAAAATTAACTGGAACGATTTGCCTCATATTGCTGATTTTGTATTTATTGGTTTGCATGGTGGTGAGGGTGAAGATGGTTCTGTGCAAGGTACGCTGGAAATTCTTGGCATGCCATATAATGGTTCATCTGTTCTTGCAAGTGCGTTGTGCATGAATAAATATAAAGCAAATCAATTGCTTGCTGCGCACGGTTTTGATGTTCCGAAAAATGTGCTCGTGACTAAACAAGAATCCTTCGATACATCCTCCGCTCGCCCTGCCGTGCCCGACGAAGCTTTATGCGAAGTCTGGGAGGGCCACGATAGTAGTGTATCGAAGGGTAATGAGTGGATTAAAAAAATTATAACCAAACTCGATTTTCCATTAATCGTCAAACCGCATGATGATGGTTGCAGCGTGATGGTGCAAAAAGTGACCAATGAAGCAGAATTGATTACAGCAATTGAAACTGTTTTACAAGAAAAAGACGCAGTTCTTATAGAAGAATGTATCACCGGCATGGAACTGACCGTGGGAGTTATTGGCAATCAACATCCACGCGCATTACCGCCAAGCCAAGCAGTAACTACACAAGCTATACTTTCTATTGAAGAAAAATTCTTGCCTGGTGCTGGTGAAAATCAAACACCTGCGCCATTGCCTCAAGAAGCATTACAATTTGTGCAACAAACAATGGAAAAAGCATTTGCAACATTGCAATGCAAAGGATATTCACGCATCGACTGTTTTTATCAAAATGCTATGCAAAGTCCAACCGGCAAAGAACGTGTTATTATTCTGGAAAACAATACATTACCGGGCCTCACACCAGCAACATGTTTGTTTCACCAAGCTGCTGAAATTGGCCAAAAACCAATGGATTTTCTGGATACAATAATTACGTTAGGATTTGAAGAACATGCTACAATCTCTCCCGTTCGTACTGCCGTGTCCTCCGAAGTTTTAACGTAGGAGGAAGCTTGTCGAAGGACAAAAAAACTGTAATAAAAAAGCGCAGCTACTTATTGAAATAGCTGCGCTTTTTTATTCTATTTTTTTTATTAAATCACCAGCAAATCGCCAGCTTATTACATCCGCTTGAGGCCATCCCTGATTTTCTGATCCACCGTATATAACATAGCGTGGAGCCTTTGGAGTGTCAGTCGTTTCCTGCCATAAACCAATTTCTTTAAAAAAATCGGTAACTACTGTTTTTCCTGCTTTAATTTCAATCGCAACCGGATACCGTGATCCATCAAATACACAGTCAATTTCTCGTCCATTATGATCTCTCCAAAAATAAAGTGTTGGTTGTTGCTCGAGATTGTATTGTTGTTTGAGCAAATCACCAATAATAAATGATTCAACCAACCCTCCACGCAAATAATGATCTGACAGCTCTTCCGCGGAGCGTATTTTAAGCAATGAACATGCTAATCCAGTGTCCACAAAATAAAGCTTTGGCGCTTTAATAAGCCTTCTACCAAAATTTTTATAGTAGGGATA
>DATAXH010000036.1:0-2385 GCA_036266775.1 Candidatus Babeliales bacterium
AGAGAAATTAAGTATCGTCAGCGTTATTTAGATTTGATCACAGATGCAGAAGATAGAGAACGTTTTATAAAGCGTTCGCATATAGTTTCATCAATGCGTCTGTTTTTTAAAGAGCATGGATTTTTGGAAGTCGAAACGCCAATGTTGCATCCAATTCCTGGTGGCGCTATTGCAAAACCATTTGTCACGCATCACAATGCATTAGGAATGGATTTATATTTGCGTATTGCACCAGAACTGTATTTAAAACGTTTAGTTGTTGGCGGATTTCCACGCGTGTATGAAATTAATCGTAATTTTAGAAATGAAGGTATATCAATTCGTCACAATCCAGAATTTACGATGGTTGAATATTACATCGCTCATCATGACTATATCTATATGATGTCATTGACTGAAAAATTACTTGCTTATATAGCGAATGCGGTTAATAAAACAACAGAAGTACAATTTGGCGAACATCAGCTTAATTTTGCAGCACCATTTGCACGCATGACAATGCAAGAAGCAGTTGCACAAGCTGTTGGGTGTAGTTCAGCAGATCTTGAAGGTGATAAAATTGATGCAGTCATTGCACAGCACAATATTAAACTTGAGCAAAAAAATCCATCGTGGGGATATAAGTTGAATGCATTGTTTGAAGAGTTAGCAGAATCAACATTAATTCAACCAACATTCATCACACAATTTCCTATTGAAGTTTCACCTCTTTCAAAACGTAATCCAGATAATTATGATTTTGCAGATCGCTTTGAGTTGTATGTTGCGGGCATGGAATTGGCGAATGGTTTTACTGAGTTGAATAATCCATTTGATCAAGCGGAGCGCTTTCATGATCAAGCAAAAGCTCGCGCAGCTGGTGAAGATGAAACACATTTTTATGATGCGCACTTTGTTACAGCTCTTGAATATGGCATGCCACCAACTGTTGGTTCTGGCATTGGCATTGATCGGTTGACTATGTTCTTGACCAATGCACCATCAATTCGTGATGTTATTTTGTTTCCAACGTTGCGGATTAAAGAATAAGATTAAATTTTTTTGTTATGAAATAAAAAACCTCATGTTATTTATGCATGAGGTTTTCTTATTATGTGATGAAAGATTATTGTCGTTGTTGTTGTTTTATATAATCAATTGCTTCAAGAAAAGGTCTTACTTGTCGTTGATCAAGGTGAAGTTGGCAATCAAGATACAAACCGATATTGCCATTATATTTGTCTGCTGCAGCAGGTTTACCTTCAATGAAATATGCCATTATCATATAAGGATTAACATGAAAGATATGTGTGTCGCTTGTAAGAAAAAAATGATGAAAAAAGTTCATCATAAAAAAGAATCTTCTGCTGAAGAATCTAAAGTTAAAAAAGTGATGGATGAATATAAAGAAGGTAAATTACACAGCGGATCTAAAAAAGGTCCTATTGTTAAAGAACGTAAACAAGCACTTGCCATTGCTTTAAGCGAATCTCGTAAGATGAAGAAGAAAAAAAAATAGTTGTGGTGCGACAAATATAATACTCTCCTCACTACTACTATATTCAATATCCCCCGATAAACTCCCGGGGGATATTGTTATTATAATTATTCAGTTTTATCCTGATCATCTTTTATGATGATATGATTTTTCATCATATGATTAATAATAAGATGTCCTGCAATGAGTGCAGGAGCGTAACATCCCAATGTCCACCACCATGATGTCGGTTGTGTACAAAGTGTTGGTATAGCTAATGAAGTCGCAGTATGTGCAATAATCATTTTATTTTTAAGATCAGTTTTCAATTGACCTGGTTGTTGCATTGAAAATAATGCTGATGACGAAAGTAAAGAACAGGGGGCTTAAAAGCCCCCGCTTCGCATTTAAGGATATATTTTACTGATTTCGGATGTATTCTCGTATACGATTTTCATTAACTTGGCCGCTTGTTTCGGCAAAATATCCATCTGACCAAAAACTTTTACCCCACAAAAATTCTTTTAATTCTGGAAATTCTTCCCGTACAACTTTACTCGTCATTCCCTTAAACAATTGTACCATACGACTTACGCTTACATCTGGATTCATTTGAACTAACATATGAATATGATCTGGTTGAATATTTAGTTCTTCGATCTTCCATCTTTGAAAATCCGCACATTCATACAACAATTCTTTTATTCGATCTGCTATCTCACCATTCAACACTCTTTTTCTATATTTCGGAATCCATACTAAATGATACATAAGTCTGTGCTTTGTTTGTGAACCATGCCAATATTTACTCATATTTTTTAGTATGCCCAAAGAGCCGGCTCTTCGCAATGCTATAACTGCATTGCTCCATCGCCTCCATTATGACTCGCATTCATCCCCGGCTTTGAAAAGCCAGGGTTTTCTGCTCA
>DATAXH010000037.1:0-4562 GCA_036266775.1 Candidatus Babeliales bacterium
TATAGCATGGAACTTAAGTTCTACATCTGATGTTACGGATAAAAATAACTATACAATTTTTCCATTGAAAAATATTGATCCAAGTGAAAAACAAGTAGGTGCACCAACCACAAATAAGTTGCAAGAGTATTTCAGAGATAAATTAGTATGTCAAAAATATATTGAGGGAAAGAAGTAGAATGAAAAAATATAGAGCGCCATTGGCGCTTTTTTTATTTGTTTTTTGTCATGCAACTGCAATGGAGAAAGTTTGTTATTTGAACCGAATGCCTCGTGATATATTAGATTATATCGCGATTTTTTTGACGTGTAATGATGAAACGGATGAGCAATTTATTGCACGGATTCGTTTGGAATATGAAGAAAAAAAAAGAGAAAGGGAAGAAAAACAAAAAGTAATAAATGAAAGAGGATATTATACGGAAGGTAGAACTAGACCGTGTATAAGAGCATGTAATATTGATCAAACAAAATTAATTTTTTGTAGTACAGACATGAAAATATTTGAGTTGCATGATTATCTTGATAGGGATAAGAAAGGTGTCGCTAGAAGTTATTCATATCAAGAAAAGTCTGAATGGCTCGATATTGATTGTATTGCTTTATCATCGAAAGGCCAGCTGGTTGCATTATATTTTTATAAGAAGTTTTCTGGTGAGAAAAAAGGTAGATTTATGTTAGAAATTATAAAAATAGATACACAAAAACAAGAAAGAAATGGAGTTCTTATTTTGCAAAAAAGACGAGAGCTACCTTGTGATTTTATTGAATTAATTGATGGTATTGCCTTTAATAAACAAGATAATAAGTTAGTTGCTTACAATAGTGATAAAGATTTTGTTCCTACAATTTTTTCCTTGAAAAATATTGATCAGAATAAGACACAAGTAATTGCACCAACAAATAAATTGCAAGAATATTTTAGAGACAAATTAGTATGTCAAAAATATATTGAGGGTAGAAAATGAAACAATATGTTGTGCAATTGCTGGTGTTGGTATCTATTTTTTGTAATGCCAGTGCAATGGAGAAAGTTTGTTATTTGAACCGAATGCCTCGTGATATATTAGATTATATCGCGATTTTTTTGACGTGTGATGATGAAACAGATGAACAGTTTATTGCGCGGATTCGTTTGGAATATGAAGAAAAAAAAAGAGAAAGAGAAGAAGGACGAAAAGCAATAAAGGAAAGAGGATATATTCCGGAAGTTGTGCATATATCACGGGTAAAAGCATACAACATTGATCAAACAAAAGTGATTTTTTGTTGTACATATATGAAATCACTTTGTTGGTCCGATTGTCTTGATAGGAATGAAGAAGATCTCGCCAGACGTTATTCATATCAAGAAGAATTTAAATGGAATAGTGTTGATTGTATTGCTTTGTCACCACAAGGTCGAATGTTTGCATGGTGTTATTATAAACCTTGTTCTTGTGAACAATATCCTTGCGAAGAGACTTGTAAAGACCCGGCTATGAAAATTTTAGAAATTACAAAAATAGATACGCAAAAAAAGGAAGATAGCAATCACGTTCTTATTTTAAAAGAAAGCCGTGAATTGCATCGCGGTGAATCATTACACATTGATGAGATGTTTTTTAATAAACAAGGTAATAAGTTGATTGCTTATAATAGTTATAATGACAATTTTAATCCTACAATTTTTTCCTTGAAAAATCTTGATCCGAGCAAAAAACAAGTAGTTAGACCAACAACAAATAAGTTGCAAGAATATTTGAGAGATAAATTTATATGTTCATCCTTGCAAGAAATTGAAAATGGGGTTACAAAATAAGAGGGAAAGTGAAATATATAAAAAACAAGGAGTATGTATGAAAAAATATATTATTTCTCTCATAATATTATCAGCTACATTTCATGCTAATGCTATGGAAATAGAAGTGAAGAGTTCAGAAACAAAAGAACAGTTTATTGAAAGAACACGGCATCAACCATCAATAACACCAGAACAACAGAGTTTTTTTGATAAACTTGATTTGAAGTGTGAACATTACTCCTTTTCTCCTCATGAAACAAAACTTGCAGCTATAGTTAAAGAAAAGAATTGTCCTCAGAGTTCTGTGAGGCCTCAGATTTATTTGATGATAATTGCTTTGCATCGAGGATATTTACATGAGGTCCTTTTAAAAAGAGCTCTTTCTTTTGATAATAATGTGCAAGAATATAATCGCGTTGCTCTGTCTTCTGATGATAGTAAGATTGCTACTTTTTATGAAAACATAATGTGGGAGAATGATGGACGTCATTCTCAATATATTCTTAAAGTTAAAAAAATTGCTAGGAAAGGTTATGATATAACAGATAAACAAGAAATTGAGTTTCCATTCCATTTTTATCCTACAATGATCGCTTTTAATAAACAAGGAACGTTACTGATAGCACGTAATGAATATGAATTTCGTCTTTTTGATGTACAATAACTTAAAAATTTCTATAGATACAAGCCTCGAGGTGATCGAGGCTTGTTTATTTAAGAAGGGTATTATTGAGCATAACGCATAAGAAATGGGATGACGGTGTCAGGTGTTAAAGAAACTGAATTGATTCCTGTTTCTATTAAAAATTCGGCAAGATCAGGAAAATCTGATGGTGCCTGACCGCAAATACCAATATATTTACCAATTCTGTTTGCTTCTTTAATTGCCCGCACAAGCATTCTTCTGACTGCCAAATCACGTTCATCAAAAATTGCACTGACTAATGCAGAATCGCGATCAATTCCCATGGTAGTTTGTGTAAGATCATTAGAACCGATTGAAAATCCATCAAAATATTCGCCAAATTCTTCTATCTGCATAACATTGCACGGTAATTCACACATCATGATAACTTCAAGGCCATTAACACCACGCTCTAATCCATTGTTGCGCATTTCGGTGATGACACTTTCAGCTTCTTTAAGTGAACGTACAAATGGTATCATCATTTTGACGTTCGTAAGTCCCATTCGCTCACGCACAATTTTCATTGCTGCACATTCCAATGCAAATCCTTCTTTGTACCGTGGATGGTAATAGCGTGATGCACCGCGAAAGCCAATCATGGGATTTTCTTCAATCGGTTCAAAATATGATCCACCAATTAAATTGTAATACTCGTTACTTTTGAAATCAGAAAAACGAACAATGATTGGACGCGGATAAAATGCTGCTGCCATCATACCAACTGCACACGCAAGTTGTTCAATGAAAAACTCTGTTTTTGTATTGTATGCGGCGGTGAGCTGTTCGATTGTAGTTTTTACTTTTTCATCTGTAATGTATTCCGGATAGAGTAATGCCATGGGGTGTATTTTAAGTGCATTGGTGATGATAAATTCTAAGCGAACAAGACCAATTCCTGCAGTTGGTAAGAATGATGTTTTAAATGCGCTGTCTGGATCTGCAATATTTACCATTATCGGAACAGGTGCTGTACCGATATTATCCAATGATACGCGTGCGATAGTAAAAGGGATATGTCCATTATAGACTGTGCCAACTGTTCCACCACTGCAATCAAGTGTAATGGTTTGTCCATGTACTATTTTTTCTGTTGCATCTTGAGTGCCAACAATTGCAGGAATACCAAGTTCTCGGCTTACAATTGCTGCATGACACGTTCTGCCACCCCGATTGGTGATAATGCCGGCAGCTTGTTTCATTGCAGGAACCCAATCAGGATTTGTCATATCGGTGATAATAATATTTGTTGGATCGATTTGATCAATATCTTCTATGGAATTGATAATGCGTGCGGTGCCATGTGCAATTTTTTGTCCAACACTAATTCCTTTAATAATAACAGTATCATCTGATGGATGTCCTGAAAGAGTATAGAGTTGTAATATGTTTTCGTGTGTTGCGGAATGTACTGTTTCTGGACGTGCTTGCACGATGTATAGTTTGCCATCAATACCATCTTTTGCCCATTCAACATCCATAGGGGTCCAGTTATTATTGGTGCGCTTTTTGTATTGTTGTGAATAATGTTGTTCAATAATCATTACCATGCGTGCGAGTTCAAGGATTTCATCATTTGTCAGACAAAATTGCTGTTGATCATTGAACGAAACAGCAACCGTTTCAATAAGATTGTTCTGTTCATGACTATAAATCACTTTATTATTTTTGAGTCCAAGTTGTTTTTTAATAATGGGAGCAAATCCTTGTGTTAATGTTGGTTTATGCACAATATATTCATCAGGCGTAACAGCACCTTGTACAATTGCTTCGCCAAGACCATAGGATGCATTGATAACAACAACATCAGAAAATCCACTTTCTGTATCAAGTGAAAATGCAACACCAGAACACGCAAGATCAGATCGCACCATTTTTTGTACACCCACAGAAAGTGCGATCTCCATCTGATCAAAGCCTTGTTCTTTGCGATAGGCAATTGCACGATCGTTAAAGAGTGAAGCGATACATTTTTTATAGTATGTTAGAACATTATCTGATCCTTGCACATGCAAAAAGGTATCTTGTTGTCCAGCAAATGATGCATCAGGTAAATCTTCTGCAGTGGCAGATGATCGTACTGCAACATCGCAC
>DATAXH010000038.1:0-2696 GCA_036266775.1 Candidatus Babeliales bacterium
GCTTCTTCGGACAGTCTTCGCTTCTGCTATCAAATGTTTTTGTATTTGCTAAGTTATCTTTCTTGCGGCGCAGCCAGACGAAGCTCGCTAGAGCGAAGACTGGCATCCACTCCGCCACAGTCTCATGAACCAAACCGCCCCCTTAAAATACTCCTTAAGCATGATCCAAACGATCTTTACGGAACTCAACCTATAATTAACTAAGGTGCAAAAATACAAACCTTATTGCAAAATAGTATCTTTTTTGATACAATATTTTTAATTACTTTAAGTTGAAAAAAGGAAAATATGATATGGTAGTAACCAAGCCTTTTGATCTTCGTTTTTACCAAGAAACATCGGGTAAAGAACCTGTCTTAGAATGGATAAATGATTTTAATGAAAAAGATCTAAAAACAATAGGTCTTGATATAAAAGAAATACAATATAGTTGGCCTTGGAAAATGCCACTTGTTAAACCACTTGGAAATGGTTTAATGGAAATGAGAACAAAGTTAAAAGATAAACAGATAAGAATTTTTTTTACACTCCACAAAGGTGAAATTATATTACTGCATGGATTTATAAAAAAAACACAAAAAACTCCTAAAAATGAACTAGAAATTGCACTTAAACGAATGAAACAAACTAAACAAAAATAAAAGGAATGCCATGACAACAAACAAACACATTGGCTCTCGCTTTGATGATTTTTTAAAAGAAAAAGGCATTTTAGAAGAAGTTGAACTTGCTGCTATAAAAAGAGTCATAGCCAAACAAGTTGCTGCAGAAATGAAAAAGAAAAAACTTTCTCAAACAGAGATGGCAAAACGTTTAGGCACAAGCAGAGCTGCTTTTATGCGCTTACTTAATCCTGAAAACTTTTCTGTTACTTTATTGACTCTTTATCGTGCAGCTGCTGCACTTGGCAAGGATCTTGAAATAAAATTTCATTAAATAATAATACTTGAACCCCACATATAATTGTCCAGGAAGCACCTGGACAATTTTTATTTACATCAAAAAAAAGAGCTCGTTACTTAAAACAGCTCTTTTAATTTTTTTAAAATCAATCATTTGAGAAAACTGGCCTGCCAGACGAAGCTCGCTAGAGCGAAGACTGGCATCCCCAAGGGGATTTGAACCCCTGTTTTCGCCGTGAAAGGGCGATGTCCTAGACCAGGCTAGACGATAGGGACATAAATTTCATAGAAAAGAAGAGGTGATTCGAATTTGGGTATTAGTGGTAAAAAAATCACAACCTTTACAGCTGTGCCAGATCTTTCGACAGGTTCAAAATAAACTCCGCTTTCTTTGGCGAAGCCAGACGAAGCCTTGGCGTAGACTGGTGAGCCGCGTTGGACTCGAACCAACGACCCACAGCTTAAAAGGCTGTTGCTCTACCGACTGAGCTAGCGGCCCACTAATTTTTTAAATCAAAATTTCAATTTAATCACTATTAGAAGGTATAATTATAAAGAAGTTTTGTCAAGCAATTCTCACATTTTTCTTAAAAAATATAGTTAGAAAAGCAAAATCTTAATACTTGCACAATAAATGAGTATACCAACGATATCCATAATGGTTGCCAAAAATGGTCCTGCAGAAAAAGCTGGATCAATATTAAAACGTTTGAGCATAAATGGCATTGCACTTCCAAGTGTCACAGAAACTAAAACAATAATCGCCAATGTTAAACTCACGACAACACTTTCCCATAACACACCACTCGTTAAATAGACACGTGCAAATGCAGTTACTCCAAGAATAAGTGATAAAAAAGAAGCAATCATTAATTCACGTCGTAAAAATTTTTTCACCATATTCTGCGTAAATTCTCCTGAAGCCATTCCACACACTGCAACTGCTGATGTCTGATTACTGGTGTTCCCTCCCACACTTGTAAGCATTGGAACAAACATTAAAAGCATTTCGGTAAGTGTTGCTTCATACATCCGCATAATTGTAGTAGAAACTGAACCAGCTAATAACAATATCACCAAAATATAACCGCGTTCATATAATGATTGAAAAAATGGTGTTTCAAAATAAGGACGCGTCAACGGAGTTACCGCAGCCATTTTCTGAACATCTTCAACTGCTTCTTCAACCAAAACATCCGCAAGTGTACCACCAGAAATCACTCCAAGGAAAATATTATCAGTTCCTACAACCGGTACTGTTGTAACCCCATAATGCACCATTGATTTTGCAATTGTTTCACGATCTTCATCTGCGCCTGCAACAAGTTCATTTTTATCCATAAAAGAAGAAATACGTACATTCGGTTTATTAAAAATTAAATCTTCGAGATGAACAAGTCCAACAAGACGATGATCTTTATTCACTACAAATATCTGTTGATGAACATCTCTACTTGGTCGTAAACGTTGCATTAAAGAAATACTTTTTTCAACCGTAAAATCTTCCATCAAGGTAATAACATCAGTGTGCATTATTCCTGCTGCTGATTCTGGATCAAACTTCAACATTCTTCGTACTTTTTCATGCACACGTTTATTTAATGAACTCAGATACCGTTTAAGTTCTTCATCTGAAAAAATATCAAACAGATCAGTGAGATCGTCAGTAGAAAGAGTTTGGAAAGCTTCAACTTGCTCGTTATCATCTAAAAAAGAAAGGACATAGACTTTTAATTTATCTGATAATTCAGGAAACAGATCAAGCTGCATAGAATGGGGAAGTGCCTTATAAAG
>DATAXH010000039.1:0-4561 GCA_036266775.1 Candidatus Babeliales bacterium
TTTTTATGGAATAATCGGTGGTAATATTATTCAAGCGAATTCGATAGCGGTCAGTCTTTCTGCTACATGGGGGATTACGCCACTCATAACAGGCGTAGCTCTTATTTTTTTTGTTTTATATATTCTTTTTGGCGGTGCTCAGCGGATTGTTAAAATATCTATGAGTATCGTGCCCGTAAAAGTTATTGTGTTTGTACTATCAACTCTCATCATTCTTCTTTTTCATTATAAATCATTAATTTCTGCTCTTTATTTGATTGTAACAAGTGGTTTGGGTTTACAGGCTTTTGGCGGAGGAATTATTGGATTTTCTTTACAACAAATGATTTCTGCAGGTATGTCCCGTTCTATTTTTGCAACTGAATCAGGACTTGGTTCAGCCGCTATAATGTTTGGAGCTACGGGAAATAAAGATGCAATACAAAATGGTTTTATGGGTATGGTGAGTACTTTTATCAGCACATGCCTGGGTTTTGTTGTTGCGTTGTGTATTGTTGTTTCTGGTGCATGGAATAGTGGTTTAAATAGCACTGCTTTGACTGTTGCGTCATTTGATACAGTGTTTGGTATATATGGTGGTTGGATTGTAAGTTTTCTTGCTATGAGTTTTGGTCTTGGAGTTCTTGTTTCATATGCATATGTTGTAAGATCTGCATGGTTATTTGTGACAAATAATCGTTTTGAAAGTGGTTTTATTGCACTGTATAGCCTTGGTGTTCTTGTAGGGTCTGTGGCTGCAATTGACTTAGTATGGGATTTAGCAGGTATTATTCTTGCAATAATGCTTTTAATTAATTTATATGGATTATTAATGTTATTACCAAAAATTAGACGAGAGTTACTCAATAAGTTACGCGATTATAAAGCATAAATAATAATTTATGAATATAGAAATTCCAAATGTATTTCCTGTTACCTGCCATACTGATTTTGTAGGACAAAATTCCTGTTTTGTTGCTATCGAAGGGTATGCAGAAAATGGAATTACGTATATTAAGCACGCTATTGAAAAAGGTGCACGCACAATTGTTGTGCACCTTACTACTGTTTTAGATGATGAACTGTTATCTTTTATTACTGAGCATAATGTTCTTATTGAACGTGTTGATAATACGAGAAAAGCTTTGGCAGAATTGAGCGCACAAGCGGCTGGTTTTCCTGCACACAAATTAAAAATTATTGGTATTACCGGCACCAAAGGGAAAACAACAACTTCTTTTTTGCTTGAACATATTTTAAGTTCTGCTGGATATAATACAGCGCTCATTAGTTCTGCTAAGAATCGTATTTGTGGGAATGATTTTATTTCTCCCTTAACAACTCCCCAGCCAGATTATTTACAGCAGTTTTTAAAATTGTGTGTTGATAATCATGTTGATTATGTGGTTATGGAAGTTGCAGCGCAAGCGCTGACACTTCATCGTGTTGAAGGCATCACATTTTGTGGTGTTATTTTTACTAATTTTTCTCATGAACATTTAGAGTTTTATCCAACCCTTGATGATTATTTTAAAGCAAAATGCTTAATTTTTACGATGTTTGTGCAAGATGCGCCTGTACTCATTAATGCGGATGACGAGCATGGTAGAAAATTGCTGATGCAGTATCCAGAAACATGTTCATATGGATTTAATTATGTGGTTGAAGGTGGGTACTTTGGTTCGTTAATGTCAGATTTTACCCATATGATTGAACTGCAGGTTGAAAAACAAGATGATAGACATAATTTTTTATGCCCCATGCTTTTTGGTGCATACAATGCATATAATATATTAGCTGCGGTAAGTATGGCTCAAGAGTTGCAGTTATATCCGGCAGTTATTAATCGCGCGTTGCAAACATTTGCAGGAGTACCAGGCAGATTACAAGAACATGTGTTGCCTAACGGTGCGCGTTGTTTTATTGATTATGCACACAATCCAGAATCATTTAAGCAAGTTTTATCAACATTGCGTTTGTTAACATCACAACTGATTGTTGTATTTGGTGCAGGTGGCGGAAGAGATAAATCAAAGCGACCGATGATGGGTCATATTGCATCACAGATCGCTGAGGTTGTTGTGATCACTTCTGATAATCCACGCCTTGAAGATCCAGTTGTTATTGCGCAGGATATTGTATGTGGCATTCCTGAAGAATTACAACATAAAGTTGTGCAAGAACTTGATCGTAAACGTGCAATTGAACTTGCATATCATCTGTCTGATAACGGATCTATTATTGTACTTTTAGGCAAAGGTCCGGATGAATATCAGATTGTTGGAACTACAAAGCATTATTTTAGTGAACGTCAAATTGTTGAGCAGTTATAAATTTTCACACACGTGGTTGAAAATAGCATCAATTGTAGATATAAAAACTGATGATTGTTCTAAATTGTTTATAAGAGCAGGCAACTGTTTTGCATCAAGGTTTTCATTTTTAAGTAATAAAATATCTTTTGCTAATTTTACATCTTCTTGTAGAGCTAACAAGATGCTTTCTGCTAATTTTATACTTTCCTTGAGTTTTATTATGTTTGATTCTTTTGTAGCTGGATTAAATGTATTGAGATCTTGTTCTATAGTTATTCTTTCTATAGTTTGAAGGTGAAATTGTCTGTTATCAATAGTAATGTTCCTGGTTTTAGTGTAATGTGCCAAGTAATAATTCAAGTTTTTATTGCTTATAGTGCTTTCTTCAACCATCTGAGTAAAATAATAGAGACATCGCATATCAGTGTGAGTATAAACATCTTGAGGTTTTTTATTGAGCGCTGAAAGTAAAGATTTATGTTCTAAAAATTTATTCATAAAATCAGTGGAAAGTCTATAAGTAGCCTCTTTTATTATTTTTGTTGGTTCTATACCACATGCGTATTCAATTCTTTGTATGCAATATGTTACGATTTTTTCTTTAGTTTCCTGAGAAAGTGCGAGCTTATCGTTGTCCGTGATTTTTGCTAAGAATTCTTGACCTTTGGAGGAAGTTATTTTTAGTAGTTCTAGTTTTTCCATTGTATTAAGATGTGTAGATAATAATATAATAATAAATACTATTGGATAAAAATGTAAAAAAGTCATATACAATTTTTCCTAGATAGCGTAGTAATTTGAATGCCTATAGATTAGTCAAAATACTGTTGTAAGTAAAATAAATTGAATGATATTAGAGCTTTGAGCAGTTATAAATAACAATGCCTATTTTTGTAAATAGGCATTGTTGAATAGTTTAAAAAATCGATTTTATAATTATGGTTAAGAAATTCTTGTTAGTAGTCATATTATTTGGCGTAATTAGTTCTTCATGTATGGAAACATTTAAACGAGGCGATAAATGTAAAATTGTTTCTGGTCCTTTTAAAGAGAGTAATGATACAATAATTATTCGCGGAACAGCTCAGGATACATGGAGCGTTGATATTGTTGAAGCGGTATTAACAACAAACAAAAACTTATTGATGCTTCCTGCTATAACAATATATATGGCTCATTGTGTAAAAGAAGATAAACAGCGTAATTTTCCTAATTTTTCTATAAATGATTTAAAAGAAGATCATAAAGATGTTTTTTATTATGGTCATTCACAAAAGACTAATTTTGGGAATTGTTTTCATCCAACATGGTTAGAAAAAATAGAAGACAATGCTAGTTAATATAAGAAACTAATTATTGAATTTTGTAATAAAAAGTTTCGATTTTTTTCTTTTTTATGAGGGTCCCCATCGAAAGATGGGGACTAAATATTTACAGAACAACGATTTGGACGTACAATCATAAACATGTGTAAAAAAATGACTCAATGTTTTTATCGAGGAGGAATATGATTTTGATGCATTTAATAGTTCTTGGCATGATAGCATTGCTCGGCCTCATGGTTGTGGCAATTTTATTTTGCTCGATTAGTCGATTATCGGTTAATAATCAAAAAGCCGAACAGATTGCAGCGGCGATTCATGCTGGTGCAATGACGTTTTTACGTGAAGAGTACAGAGTGATTGCGATCGTTGTTGCGATTGTCGCCATTATTTTAGGAATGATTTTTAAAAGTTGGTTAGCAGCATTGGTTTTTGTTGGTGGTTCATTTACTTCGATGTTGATCGGTTTTGTTGGTATGATTGCAGCAACTTCCGCAAACGTACGTACAACAACTGCAGCACGAGAAGGTGGTGAGCCGGCTGCATTTATGGTTGCATTTTATGGCGGAGGGGTCATGGGTTTTGCGGTAGCAAGTTTTGGTTTACTTGCGCTTGTCAAAATTTTTTATCTGTTTGGTGATCATCCTGATTTTGTTTCTTTATTAACATGTTTCAGTCTTGGTGCAAGTTTGGTTGCATTTTTTGCGCGTGTTGGTGGTGGAATTTTCACTAAATCAGCAGACGTTGGTGCAGATCTTGTGGGTAAAGTTGAAACAGGTATTCCTGAAGATGATCCTCGTAATCCTGCAGTAATTGCTGATAATGTTGGCGATTGTGTTGGCGATACCGCTGGTATGGGAGCTGATATTTATGAATCATATATTGGTGCGATTGTTTCAACAGCAATATTGGCTATTGGTTCTCAAATGACACCCCAATATGTAT
>DATAXH010000040.1:0-2010 GCA_036266775.1 Candidatus Babeliales bacterium
TTTAATATCATGCACGATCATTTTCCACTGCTTTTTTTGTAATTGTTCAAGAAGCTTATCAAATGCACTGTTGTCTATGATTTCGTTGTTTTCCAGAAGTAATTTACTAATATACTGTTTTTCATATTCATTCAGTGTATCAAAAAAAAGACCAAAGGTAACTTTTTCGCTTTTTTCTTGGGTTTCCTTTAGTTTTATAAGAATATCTTTGAGGGGCGAGGGAAGATATTTGATCAACCGTAATCTCATTTCCCCATGTAATAATTCCATATTGTTCATTATAGCACAAAAGATACGTTTTTCTAGCAAGGGTAAAGGTTGATCTTGGTCATGTATAATATGCCGAATGATGGGTCTATTCTCTGGAGAAGAACCCGATGTGAGCTTGTTGCGTTCCAGTTCTTCTTTGAGTGATTCAAAGGGAATATCAAATGTCTTGGCCGCTTTTTGGAGCAAAATATCTTTTTTAAGTGGATCAGTGATCGCAGCAATAACATCAAGAAATAAGCGTGTGGTTTGAATTTTTTGGTTAAGCGGTTTATTGATAAAATTTTGTCCAAGGGTATCAATAAAGAAAAAGAAAATATCCTGGGAATTGTGAATGAGCGCTTGTATATCACCGTTTTTGCTAAAGAAAGATGCAGGATCATCTCCATTGGGCAATAAAATTACTTTGAGTTCAAGATTCACCTGCCAGCAGAGTTCAGTAAGGCGCAGCACTGCTTGTTTACCTGCTGAATCACCATCATAGACAATATAGATATATTCGGCATATCGTGCCAGTTGCTTAAGATGCTCAATGGTGCAGGCGGTTCCGAGTGTAGCAACAGTATTGGGAATACCTTGTTGGGTCATTGCCATGCAATCAGTATAACCTTCTACCAAAAATATTTTTCCTGTTTCTTGAATACTCTTTTTTGCTTTATCAAGATTAAAAAGGAGGGAACCTTTAATGAAATATTCATTTTCACGGGAATTGTAATATTTGGGACGAGTATCATGATCTTTAAAAATACGACCTCCAAAACCGCAGTGTCTGCCTAACAGATCTTTGATGGGGAAAATAAGGCGCTCTTCAAAAGGGGAATAAAGTGTTGTGCGACCTTCAGCCAGTATATGAGCATCAATCAGATCACGGGGCAATATGGACTGTTTTTTCATGGAATAGAGCAAATCATTAATGCTTGCATTTCCGCTTGGAAAATAACCGAGTGTAAAATAGTCAAAGCTATCTCGGCCAAATCCACGTTTTTGAAAATATGCTTGTGCAGATGGATTTTTCAGCAATTGTTCATGGCACCACAGCGCTACCGCTTTGCAGATAGCAAAATAATGATTTTTTTCTTCCGTATGTTTTTCTGAAAGTTCAAAAGAGATGTTTTGTGGTAATTCTATACTGTATTTTTCAGCAAGAAGTTTTGCTGCATCTTTTTGCGAGCAGTTTTCAATTTTTGCCACAAAAGAGATTGCATCGCCCGAAATATGGCATCCAAAACAATAAAATATTTCTTTATCAGGGCTTACGGTAAATGAAGCTGTTTTTTCATGATGAAACGGGCAAGTGCCTTTGTGATACCCGCCCGCTCTTCTGAGAGTGACGTATTCACTAATGACATCTAAAATGGGGACACGTGCTTTGATGAAGGTAAATAAATTCATGTATCTGCTTATGCGTAAAAAAGCTTAATAATGTATGTATGTATTAGTGTAACGCGTCATTATGCATAAGCAACAAACATTTTTTAAAGTTCATAGTATTCGTACTCTTCTTCCTCAGTATTTGGATCTTCAAAATGCACCCAATCTCGGATGCATTTGTATTGCATTTCTTGTGTAATGTCGGGTTCAGTAGATTCTGGTATGAATATTAGGTTCACATCATTTGTGTTTATATGTGATGTTTGTATGACATGCCATGCATCAGGTAATGCAACAGCCAATTGTGATCCATCAGGAGAGAATGAGAGTCGTTGTGTAAATGATTTTTTTCGTGTAAATGATTTTTTTCTT
>DATAXH010000041.1:0-4021 GCA_036266775.1 Candidatus Babeliales bacterium
AGCAGAATGGGTGGATAATAGTACCATATTCATCAACAACAAACAAAAGAAAAAATTACAATGTGGTAATGAAGAAGTAAAAGAAAAATTTTCTGCTGACACAGCCATAAGGCTATTCAAAAATAAAACAGCAGAAGAGTATAACAATAAAAATTTAGGTCTTATTTCTGTATTGGCGGTGTCAACTCTTTTACCAATTGCATGGGTACTGAATACAATTCATCAAAAATGGTCATTAGATCGAAGAAGAATGGCTTTACATAATGTAATGAATGACACTGATATTAACTCATCAGCATATAGAGTGCTATTCAAAGATTGCCATGTAGAATACGATAAATTAGTTTGTCAGGAAGAAACACCAATCCTAGAAACTATTCAATCTTGTGCATACTTTTGTGCATTTTCATTTATAATACTAACTATGCTCAAAATATATTTTGAACGTAGTATTCTTAACAAATGTCCAATCATAAAGATATAATGTATGTCGCAACATTTTACGCATTTACATCTTCATACCGAATATTCACTCCTTGACGGGGCTATATCACTCGATAAGCTTGTAGAATTTGGTAAAACACACAATTACAAAGCGTTAGCCATCACTGATCATGGTAATATTTTTGGCGCGGTTAAATTTTTCCAAAAATGTAAAAAAGCTGGTATCAAACCAATTTTAGGAATGGAAGCCTATTTTACGGAAGATGCAAAAGTAAAAAATCAGGATAACAAGTATTATCACTTGATTCTGCTCGTGCAGAATCAGATAGGATATAAGAATTTATGCAAGCTTATTTCATACTCATATCAAGAAGGTTTTTATTTTAAACCACGTATCGATTACAACATTCTGGAAAAACATTCTGAGGGGTTAATTGTAACCAGCGCATGCCTTGGTGGTCACATTCCAAAACTTTTAATGGCTGATAACCACAAAGAAGTTAATGAACGTGTTGATTGGTTTTTGAGAGTATTTGGCAGAGATCGCTTTTTTCTTGAAGTACAACCAGAAGATCAACAAGAGCAAGTCATTTTAAACCAAAAACTGTTTGACTTGGCGCAAACGAAGAACCTTAATTGTGTTGCTGCTGGTGATTGTCATTATGTTTCCCTTGATGATCATGAAGCACATGAGATTATGCTCTCCATTCAAACACAAGCCAAAATGGATAGTCCCAATCGCTTCAGCTTTGGAGACTGTCGTGCATACATGCGTACTACCGAACAGATGCTTGATGAATTTAAAGATCATCAACACGCAGTGTGGAATGCTGGCATGATCGCCGATATGTGCAATTTTGATTTTGAAACTGATAAACTCTTTTTTCCACAATTTCTTATTCCTGAAAATTATACACAAGAATCGTATTTTGCACATATGTGCCGCATTGGATTACAACGATTAAAAGATGAGCAACTTATTTTACACGATCGCATACAAGAGTATGACGATCGGTTAGAAATAGAGATCGATCTTATCAGTAAAATGGGCTTTGTTGGTTATTTTTTGGTGGTGAGTGATTTTATTCAATGGGCATATCGTGCCGGCATTCCTGTTGGCCCTGGTCGTGGTTCTGCTGCAGGTTCTTTGGTTGCATGGGCATTGCAAATCACCAATATTGATCCGTTAAAATACAATCTTCTTTTTGAACGTTTCCTCAACCCTGAACGTGTCAGTATGCCTGATATCGATATCGATTTTTGTATTGAAGGTCGCGATAAAGTGATCAATTATGTACGTGACAAATACGGTCATGACAAAGTTTGTAACATCATCACGTTTGGTACCATGATGGCAAAAGGTGTGATTAAAGATGTTGCGCGTGTCCTTGGATTTTCATTTGAAGATTCAAATGCCATGACCAATCTTATTCCTGAACAACTGAAAATCACCCTCACGGAAGCACTTGAACAAGAACCACGTTTAACAGAATTAATTAACAACAATCCTCGCACCAAACACATTTTTGATATTGCTTTTAAACTTGAAGGCCTCACGCGCCATGCATCAAAACATGCTGCTGGCATTGTGATTTCACCTGAACCAATTGATGAAGTTTTACCGGTGTATATTCCTCCAAAAAGTAATGAATTGGTCACGCAATATGCAATGACGGAACTTGAAGCGATTGGTTTTCTGAAAATCGATTTTTTGGGACTCAAAAACCTTACGCTCATTGATCGTGTGCTGCAACTCGTGAAAAAAAATTATGGTATAACAATTGATATCAATAAACTCCCTCTTGATGATGCAAAAACCTTTGAACTGATGTGTGAAGGTAAAACATCGGGAGTGTTCCAATTTGAATCCAGTGGCTTAAAAGAAGTTATCCGTAAACTTAAACCAGATAAATTTGAAGATCTTGTTGCGCTTAACGCGCTCTACCGGCCAGGACCTTTGGGTTCAGGAATGATCGAAGATTTTATCGAGCGTAGACATGGTCGACAACCGATTAAATATCTGTTTCCAGAATTGGAACCTATTTTAGCTGAAACATTTGGTGTTGTTGTCTATCAAGAACAAGTGATGAAAGTTGCATCTGCAATTGGTGGATATTCTCTTGGTGAAGCAGATATTTTACGCCGTGCTATGGGTAAGAAAAAAGCAGAAGTGATGGCAGAACAAGGTGCTATATTTGTTGAAAGAGCTTCTGCATTAGGTTTTAATGGCAAAAAAGCACAAGAACTTTTTGATTTACTTGCATACTTTGCTGGATATGGTTTTAACAAATCACATGCTGCTGCATACACACTGATTACCTATCAAACAGCATATCTCAAGGCAAACTATTTACCTGAATTTTTAGCATGTCTTATTTCTCTAGAAGCAACACACCCAGATAAAATGTCATTTTACTTACAAGAAGCAAAAGATTTATCTATTACATTACTACCACCAGATATTAACAAATCCAACATCGATTTCTCTGTTGTCAATGGCAACATTTTGTTTGGATTGCAAGGTATTAAAAATGTCGGCCTTGCTGCATTAGAAAACATTATTGAAGAACGCAGCAAAAAAGGTCCATTCAAAGATTTACTTGATTTTTGTAAACGGGTAGACTTACGCACTGCAAATAAACGAGTGATTGAAAGTCTTATCTGCGCAGGTGCATTTGATACATTGCACGGCAATCGCGCACAACAATATGCAGAAGTTGAACGTATTATTGACCTTGCAACAACACATAAAAAAAATAGTCTGACTGGACAAATGGATATGTTTAGCGCATCTAAAGGTGCGAATAATAATAATGAGGATATGTATCTATTTTCACCATTGCCTGATTGGCCTGATAAAGAAAAACTGGAAAAAGAACGTGAGGTAGTAGGTTTTTATATCAGCTCACATCCACTTGAAACATACAAAAAACAGCTTGCATGGTTTGCAATCGAATCTTTTGAATCTGCAACAGAAAAAGCAAAAACAAAAACTGGTGAATATACAACAATCAGTTGTGGACTGCTTAAAACACGCAAAGACATTGTCACCAAAAAAGGTGATCGAATGTCATTTTTGCAATTTGAAGATATGTCAGGATCCGCAGAAATTATCGCCTTTCCAAAAACCTTTGCAAAAACAGAAAAATGGCTCAGTTCATATCATGTTTTTATTATCAAGGGAGTCATTGATACTGAGGTAGAAACAGGCTGTAAAATAAAAGCGAATGATATTATTCCTGTTGAGTTGGTGCTCAGTGAATGGCCTACCATTGAAAATATACTTTTTACATTGCCAGATGATATTACTGAAGAAACTATTATTGCGATTAAAAAAGAATTGACCAAAGGAACTGCACCATTACATTTGAGCTTTCAGGAAAATGAAAAAAAATTGCGCTTAACAACCAAAGAAAAAATTCTTTTGAGTGCTGAAAGCGCACAATTACTTGAAAAGTATAATATTACGATTCGGTGCAGTTTATAAAAACGTTCGTTTACTTCGACAAGCTCAGTACGAACGGGATAAGATATATTTTTCTCCGTTCGTGGTGAGCCTGTCGAACCATACGAACGA
>DATAXH010000042.1:0-1602 GCA_036266775.1 Candidatus Babeliales bacterium
CCATATATTCACGACCTTCAGACTCAGTTAATAAACGTGCTGTTACTGCTTCACGAACAATTGCTCTTGGAGAATTAATAGGCAACTCTATATTTTCAACTTCTTCCAGATGCAGTTTTAAAACCTTCCAAAAAAGATCGACACAACATTTAAAACGTAAAAATGTTGCGTCACGCATTGTTCTAAGCAACATCTTATTTTCTTTTGTAGCTTCTATGTTAGAAAGACATTCATATTTACAAGACAAAACAATTGCTGTTTCCAACTTTTGCAACATTCCTGAAAATAAAACAATTTTTTCTTTTATTATGTCCATAAAAAATCAAAAATACACAATCGATGCATTTTTCATAAGCGCTTCTTTATACTTTTCCATCAACTCTTCATATTTTGGTCGTCGTAAAATATCAACAATTTCCCGGTACGAATCTTCCAAACTTTTTACGGTCTCTGGAGTTTTTTCTACCAACTTAAACATTTCAAAACCGCCACTAACTTCTTGCGGCACTGAAATTTGATCTGGCTGCATCTCATAAATAAACTGCTTATTTGCAGCAATGTCAGCATGATTAATGGTAAATGAATCACTCCATGTAATACCAGATGCACCTTTACCGGTCTTGGCATATTTCTCCAAAATAGTATGCTGCTGATCAGCAGATAATTTTTTAGATTGTGGCACAAATGCGCGCTGCAATGTATAGGTTGCTTCTATAACCGTCGGATGATTTTTGTAATATTCTTCCACATCTCTACGTGGAACAATTAAATTCGAACGAATTTTGACATCTAACATGGTGTTAATTGTCTGCATCATTTGCAATTGCTCACGTCCTTCTGCAATCGTATATCCTGAACCTGTAAATATATCTTCCAATTCTGCTTCTGATAAATTATGTTCACGTTGAATTTGCGCAAGATATGCATTAACAGCATCTTCATCTTGTGGAATATGATGTTTTTTTGCATCGAGCAAAACTTCCCGCTCAAAAACTATCTCTTCTTTTGTCCGAAATCCACCCCCCAAACTTGGTCGATCAATATCTGATTTGGTGACAATTTCCACATCCTCTTGACCATATATCACAACTTCTATCTGGTCCACCAAAACAAAATTTGAAATATCTAACGCACCGCTTTCATCGGCGCGAATAACTAAAGATATTATTGATAAAAATATTATTATGCGTAATTTCATCTTGCTTAATCACCTTTTGTTAAAATAATTTTTCTACTCTCTATGCGCTTGATATAATGCAAACATCTCTTGTAATCTCTGACATCCCATATTTTGAGCATGCATCAATGGAGTTATACCGTTCTCATCAGCAACATCCAAATGCGTATTCATACGAAATTCTAAACTTTCATATATCGCACGAAAATTATGATCTGATCTATTTTGTTCATATGCTTTAATATGATCAAATAAAAATTTCTGTGCAGCCTGGGTCAATCCGTCATATCTCTTTTTTATCTGTTGTTCTTGTAATTTTTCTTGAGTTTTTACAAATAAATCATCCCTATTTATTTTTAACCTCAAATATTGACAATAATCTCCAAGACCTGCAGGGACATACCATATTGGATGTTCAAACACGG
>DATAXH010000043.1:0-5440 GCA_036266775.1 Candidatus Babeliales bacterium
GAGGATCATCTTATAAGGTCTTTAAAGAAACAGCAAAAGGATTTGAATGGATGTATGATGCAGCAAAAGATGGCACTCAAATATTAAATAAGCATAAGGGTCCTACAGGATTATTCATTCCCTATAAAGAGGTAATATTTAAAGCATGAATGTTATAACAGTATCTAATCTTGATCAGCTCAATTTAATTTTTAATGATTTAGTATCTCTTTCTGGAGGGTTGTCAGAAGAAATTTATCATAATATGTGGTGTGTTTCTTTGGAGGGCAATCTTATAGAAAGTATTACATTCAAGCAATTAAAAAGTTTTGTGGATGAATTAATTAAACATAGAGAGCTGCAATTGAAAGATAAAATTTTTTTGAGAGGTGTTGTTTTTTATATGTGGTTTGATCAACAAGCATTGCAGCTGAGATTTAATATTATCACAGGGGATGCAACATCATTGCCTTTTGAATGCAAAATCCAATTACAGACTTCACCTGACCTTATTTTGAATAAATTTATTAATACAGTGAAGGATGTTGCTCGATGTGGAGATCAAATTGAGTTTTTCGATAGTAAAGATTGGGAAGATGAAAATGAAGAAGAATATGTTTTAGATGTTTTTGTGAAAAAATTAAAGGTTGGTGTAAAAGCTTAAGTAGATCATTATGTATTTCCGTGAGACACCCAATTGGAGATGGCGAATGTTAGTTTTGTACCCAAAACAGTTTGAAGAGCGCCACCAATTGGAAATTTGCGATAGGGTGAAAAATAGTTTTTGAGTGTATCAGCTCCATCAAGAATATGATCTACGCAGTAGTTGCCCAACATAGCGGCAATCGGAAGTCCTGCAGCGGCGCCGATATAATATACAGATTTTATATCTTTATCGAATCCGGTTAAAGGAGCGATATCTTTACTCACACCAATAAGTCCTGGCCACATCTGTTCAAATTGAATCTCGAGATCTGGAAATGTATTTTTGATATAGGTTGATAATTTTTTATACATGCGCTGGTTGTGGTAGGATGGATTTGCATCGTAAACATTCAATACTGAGCCGCCGCCAATAAGTAATCTATCTCCAGTCATGCGGTAAAAATTATAAATCAGTTCGGTGTCCCACACCATCAGTTTTTTTTGTGGGAATATTGTGTGTATTGCATCAGGTGTCAGCGATTCAGAAACTAATAGAAAATTCTGCACATGATATATTTCTTTGGTCAATAACCCTAATGTCGGAATAAAACGGTCAGCACACACAATAATGTAATCTGCTTTCACGGTTGCGTGTAATGTGGTGACAAGATGTTCTTGTATGTTTAAAACTGGTGTTTCTTCGTAAATTTCAACACTGTTTTTAATAAGAACATTTTTCATTTCTTGGCAATATTTATAGGCACTGATACCAAAACTATTTGGATATGTTACACCGCCATGATACCGGTTTGAATTGACAAATTGTGGGATATCTTCTTTGGTAATAAATTTTGTTGTGTATCCAAATTTGGCAAGATTTTCCGCTTCTTTGATAATACCTGCTACATCTTTTTGAGTGCTTGCTAATTCCAATGAATCTTCTTCAGTATAATCGCAATCAATTTGATACTGTTTAATGTTATTCCGTATATGTTCTACGCCATGTTTTTGAATTGATTCCCAAATTGTTTGAGCTCCTTCAGCTCCGTAGCGAGAAATAAATTCTGAGAGACTTATTTCTCCATTTGGTTCGATAAAACCAGAACTTTTACCACTTGCTCCTGCACCACAATAATGTGATTCAAGTAAAACAACCTTTTTACCTTTTTGTGCAAAGGCTTGTGCAGTAGTGAGTCCTGCCATACCACCACCAATAACAACAATTTCAGTTTCTTTATGAGCATGTAATGAGGGCGTATTTGGTCTTTTGAGATACCAGAAATTTTGATCTTGAGGACATATTATTTTTTTCATAGCAAATTTTTTTTCCGTTAATCATACTGACTGAAAAAGGTGTATATAATGGAATTTCGAAAACTTATCTCAGTAAATCCGAGCAATTATGAAGTGATTGGAGAAATTGATTCTTCAACACATCATGAAATTGATGCAAAAATTATCAAAGCTCGCAAAACACAGCCAGCATGGACTCAGCTTACTGTTGCTGAAAGAGTTACATTTCTGCGCAAACTCAGTCAAGCATTTACCGCAAGAAGAGATGACATAAAATTTATTATGGCGAAAGAAATGGGAATGCCGATATCTCTTTGTGATCAGATAGAAATTGATATGGGCTTGCGTTATTTGCAGGGATATTTGGATTATGCGGAACAATGGCTTGCTCCTGAAATTACGTATGAAACTGATGAAGAAATTCATATACTTTTTTTTGAACCGCGAGGAGTAGCGGGAATTAGTATTCCATGGAATTATCCTTTTTCTATTTTTATATGGGGAGTGATACAAAATTTGATTGTTGGAAACACCGTAGTTGTAAAACATTCAGAGGAATGTTTGTTTACCGGAAAACTTTTAGAAGAGATCATGCAATCAGCAAATCTTTCTGATGGTGTGTTTAATGCAGTGTATGGCAATGGAAATGATGTTGGTGAATATCTGATGACAAATGATATTGATCTTATCTGGTTTACCGGAAGCACCAGCGTTGGCAAGCATTTAAATCAATGTGCTGCACAGAAATTTATTCCTGCAATTTTAGAACTAGGAGGTTCAGCTGCAGGAATTGTTTTTGAAGATGCTGATATAGAAATGATGATTGCATCAATTTATTTTAATCGCTTCATTAACAGTGGCCAAACATGTGATGGACTTAAGCGTTTGCTTGTGCATCATACACTTTTTGATGAAGTTGTTGAAAAATTAAAACATGTAATACTCACCAAAAAAATTGGGTCTGCAGAAGATCCATCAACTGATATTGGTCCTCTTGTTGCGAAGCGTCAAGTTGTACGTATTGAAGAACAAGTTGCAGATGCACTACAAAAAGGTGCACAGATTATTATAGGCGGAAAACGTCCATCTCATCTGAAAGGTGCATATTATGAACCAACTATTCTTACCAATATTACATTTGATATGGCTGTGTGGAAGGAGGAAGTTTTTGGACCAGTGATGCCTATTGTTTCTTTTAAGTCTGAAGATGAAGCGATAGCACTGGCAAATGATTCTCAATATGGTCTTGGGGGTTACGTATATACCCAAAATAAAGAACGTGCATTACGAGTGAGTAAAGCTCTCCAAACGGGCAATATTAGTGTTAATGGAATAACGTATGTTATTCCACAAGATCCATTTGGTGGATATAAAAATTCAGGACTTGCTCGGGAACATGGAAAACAAGGTTTGCGTGAGTTATGCTTAACTAAACTTGTAGCATTAAAAAAGTAGATTTATCGTTTAAATGTCTCAAGTAAATACCATCCAATTACTTCGTACACGTCAGTTTGTATATTGTGTTGATTAAGACCTTCTTTTAATAAAAACCAAGTATAAAACGATTTTGTTATAAGTACTTCAACAGGAACTGGAAGAATGATGCATTTATCATATAACACGATAAGGAGTTTTGTTCCGTTGGGTGAAAAAGCAATGTTATTTTCATCGCGGTTCTGAGATGGTGCATAAGGGAAGGGCTGAGTTTTTGTGATGAGTTGCTGCGTTGTAACATCCCAATAGAATATAATAAGGGAATTATAATAAGTGTAGTTAGAATCAGAATCAACGCGCATCGATGTTGCTAAAACTGAACTATTTGGATGAAATATCATACTTATTACTTTTCCATAATGAGATTGTCTAAATGTTGCACATTCTGTTTGATTGAATGGGTATTCAATTAATGTTGGAAGAGTAATGCGATGAGTTACTGGGTCACTTTCGTAATTTTTTATGATATAAATATAGTCATTATTTGCGTCTTGGACAGCTATTAAGGATCCATCAAGATTACAGAGCATATGAGCAGCATAGGACTCGGGATTTATGAGAGTTATTTCTTTTTCTTTTTCTAATGTAGTTGAATTGTATATTTCTATTTTAGATTTTAAATTGTGTGATGGTGATTGGTATTGAAAAAGAATTTTTTTTGTTGGATGGAATGCAATAAGAGGAATGCTCCCTTTGAAATTCTTATTTTCATTTTTTGTATAATCGTAGATTACAATTTCGTTTGTAACCGATTGATTTTTATTAATGAGAAGGTGATTGTTTAATGGATCAAAAGCTAATTGCGATGAACGTATTGGTATAAGATTTTCTAATTTTCCTGTGTTGCTGTATATTGCAGAATTTTTTCCAGAAAAAGCGATTGTTTTTTTAGTTGGATGTATTGTAAAAGGTGGAGCTTGTACACCATATGAAGTTTGTATATCAAGTTTTTCAATCGTTCCATTTGTTGTTGGGTTAATAATATAGCATCCATTTACACCATTAATAAGAACACGATCTTCATCAAGATATTCAGCTTGCCATGGTTGTTCTACGCATGTTATTTCTGAAATAATTTTTGGTTTTTCAAAGGGGCACCATTTTGTGAAATTTAACTCTGATTCCATTGCAATGCATGAGGATGTGGCAATTAAACAATGAGTGATGATCAAAAGTAGATTATTTTTCATGATGGCTTTTGTGTTTTGTGTTAGTTATTTTTTTTGTATCATTATATGTTTTTCATCGTTTTTAAGCCAATTTTTTATAGGTCATACTTTAATTTTTTGATATAATTTTAGGGGATGGCATAGTTAAGTTTATATTAAACATTTGATTTAGCCCATCCCTTCAGCGTTTTCAAAAGTTTTTGTGGTGATCCAAAATTAAATCGCCATTCACACTCTTTAATAAAGTAGTAAAAATTAGATTTCGGAACCCCACCATTAAACTTCCTTAGATGTCTTTTGGCTTGGTTCCAAAAATTTTCTATCCCATTAATATGATTCTGTTTATCAGCAAATAAAGTACTGTGATTAATGCGCTCATGATGAAAATTAGAAACATCTAAAGCATTATAGCTGCGATAAGTATCAGTATATACAATGCTATCAGGTACAATTTTTTTGTTAATAATAGGCATCAAAGTGGAAGATTTTGTATCTTTAATCACGGTCGTATAAACTCTGCCTTTACGCTTCAGTAGGCCAAATACAGGAACTTTACCCGCTGCACCTCGTCCTCTTTTTCCTTTTCTTCGTCCACCAAAATAAGATTCGTCTGCTTCAACTTCTCCATCAAACACAGAGAGATCTTCTATATTTTTGGCAATCATTTCTCGCCATCTACGATAAAAGTTAGTCGCTGTATTTCTGTTAACTTCAACTAAACTTGCCGCCGTCCTCGCAGTAGTTCCAGCTACAAAATGTTCCATAAGCTTGCTTATCTTTTTTTTAGGCAATCTTGATTTTCTTGATTTTTTTTCCATGACATATAGCATACAATTTAATGCTTAACTATGCCATCCCCT
>DATAXH010000044.1:0-3159 GCA_036266775.1 Candidatus Babeliales bacterium
CTTTACTTAAATGAGTGGGATTGGTTGTTACCCCGTCAATGAGTCCGGTTTGAGCCCATTTTTCTATAGACTCTATGTTTGCGGTATCTAAAAAAATTTTCATATCACAAAACCTACTATTCTCTTATAAAAATTTCAAGAAAAAAACATGGTATCTAATTTTTTGCGTGCCTTTGTAAGGGATACAGCATGTTTTTCCATACCTTGCCATATATCGCCCGCTTTTTTCATATGCTTTGCAATGTTTTTGATATTATATTTTTGTGAATCCATTTGTGTAGACATTAATTCTTTCCAGGTAATGGGCACTGCGACCGGCGCCCCTTCACGTGCGCGCACTGCATACGGAGCAACAGCAGTGGCGCCAAATCCGTTGCGTAGCCAATCAACAAAAATACGATTTCCACGCTTTTGTTTACTCATTTCTGTTGTGATCAGTTTAGGAAATTTATGTGCAAGCAATGTGGCAATATCACGCGCAAATTCGCGTGTTTGATCAAAGGTATGAATACGTTTGAGTGGAACAATAATATGAGCACCACGTGAGCCGGTGAGCATATAAAAAGTTGGTAGATCACACGCATCAAGTATTTTTTTGATTTCTTGTGCAACTCTTTGAACATCAGCAAAAGAAAATTTTTTTCCCGAAGGATCAAGGTCAAAAATCATACGATCAGGTTTAGTAAGTTTATCAGCACGGCTCAGCCAGATGTGCGGTGTAATGCATGCTTGGTTAGCCAAATAGACAATCGTTGCTGTTTTATCAATAACAACGGTGTTTACAACTCCATCATGTTCTTTGGGCACAGAAACACGTGTAATCCAATCCGGAAAATACGCACCAGCTTCTTTTTGGAAAAAACCTTCATGATGAATACCATTGGGATACCGTTTCATAGAGATAGGATGTTTATTACAATGATGGAGCATAGTTGGAGCGATATAGTTGTAATAATCTATGAGTTCACCTTTGGTGATACCTGATTTTCCAAATAAAACTTTATCTGTATTGCTCGTTTCAACAGTGTAGCGGCCTATTTTTATGCTCATTTTTTTCTGGTTTTGCTTTTTGAGGTTTTTTTTTGTTTGCCCATTTCTTCTATTGTTTTTCCCGAAATGACTGATTCAGGTTCTGTCTTTTCAGGGTTGCGACGAGCATCAGCATATTCATCTTTCATTTTGATGAGTAACCAATCTTTTTTGCGCGTATCTTCACCAAAAGATGTATGAACGAGCGCATAGCCTCCTTGGAGTTTTTTGCCATGTAAAAATATTTCGATATGCCCATTTTCATAACATTCATTCATCGGAACAATTGTGCCATCTTTTTCTTTAATATTATTAAATGTTCCATTGTCCCACACAATCACCGGTCCTGCGCCATATGAACCTTCAGGAATCACTCCTTCAAATGTTGCGTATTCCATTGGATGGTCTTCTGTTTCAACAGCTAATCGTTTTTCTTGTGGATTTGTGGAAGGGCCTTTCGGAACCGCCCATGATTTAAGGACCCCATTCATTTCTAATCTAAAATCATAATGCAAATGGCTTGCATCATGTTTTTGAATGACAAAAATATGCTGGTCTTTTGAAGGTTTACTTGCCCTTCGAAGCCTTGGCGAAGTAGGGCCCTTGGGTTCGGTAGTTTTTTTAAAATTGCGCTTTTTTTTATATGTTTTTAACGAATCGTCTGATTTACTCATCATGCATCCTGTTCCAAATAGAAGTGCTATTGTGATGGTTTTTGTGAACATATTGTCCTTTTTTCTTGAGTATGAAGAGGGTGATTGCAATAATTCAAGGGTTAATGAAAAATTTATATTTTATGCAAAATTATTCAGATTGGTTGTGTTTTTAACCAAAAAATGATAAAAAGTGGAGAAAAAATGCTTTGTTTTTAAAAAAAATGCGTCTGTTTTTTAACGCTGTCCACTAAATTAGAATGATTGGATCAGATTATTGATGTGGTTTGGACAATTTTACTTTTCAAAAGTTAATTTGTCCAAAAGTTATTATTTTAAAAAATGATAAAAAATTCTATTATGCGTATGTGCTCCATAATAATTTTGGTTTTGGATTTATAAATTGTTGCTGTCTTATTTTATGCCTGTTTTCTATATAATAATCATCGCAATACGCTCGGTTTTGTTTGTATTTATTAGCAATGACTGTCTCGATATTTAATACATAGTACTTGTTGATAATATGTGCAATCAATTCTTTTGGTAATTCTGGATTATTGATATTTTGTTCTTCTAATATCTGTTTGAATTGTTGTTCCATTATGAATTTGAACAATGCACATGGTGTATGCGGCGACATAACTTGTAAAAAAATATGCAAAATTTTTGCTTGATTGATCACGTGGTTTTTCATGTTTGAGAATTTCATAACATGATACTCATACTCAAGTGCATTGTATTTTTCACATACAAGATCAATAGCTCTTTTACTATTCTTATTTCGAGCATGTATATCCAACCCGTAACGTAAAAGAAATTGTAAATATAGTTCAAATTTGGGAACATCAATAGATACTACTGCTGTGCATAAATGGAATTGAGAGTTGTCTTGTGTATCTTTTGTATGGATAAATATATTGGCAAGCGTTTGATTTTTGATAAAGAAAGCATGCAAGAAAGTATAATCAGTTTGGGCAGAAAAAAGACAAATTAAAGGCGTGGTTTGCACCTTATTTATGATTGTTGGGTTGGCTCCTTTTTCTATAAGCAATTGGATTGTACTAAAATGTTTTACCCAGCAAGCTAAATGGAGAGCGCTGTTTTCATCAGTATTTTGATGATTGATTGTTCTGATATCGTGAGCAAGAAGAGAGGTAACACAATCTTTTTTCCCACAGCTTGCTGCTATATGAAGAGGAATTTCTTCTCGTGTGGTACATAAAATTGCGGCTTGAGGTGTTTTATGCAGTATTAATGTAACCGTTGCGGATAATCCTAAGGCGCATGCTACATGGAGAGGGGTATAATCTTGGGAGTCCCGGGCATACACATCCATATCTTTATGAGTAATCAATAGTTTGTAAATAGCGTTATTCTTTTGTTTGCATGCCAAATAAAAAAGTGATTTTCCCGTACTATCTACGTCATTAACATCAGCTCCCGCCATTAATGCGAGTTCTACTTGTTTTGGGTTATT
>DATAXH010000045.1:0-1509 GCA_036266775.1 Candidatus Babeliales bacterium
GATCTCATTTTTTCGAAAGCAGGGTTCCATACAGATAAATCCGGAGATGATTTTAAAAGATTATCCTGACCAAAGGCTTTGTTATGACCATTAACAAGATTTTGTAAAATTTCAGCTCCCTTTTTTTGTGCGTCAGCATCAGAAATAGCCATAACTACGGGTGTTATCATCAATAAAAGAGTAATAATATACTGTTTTTTCATCAATTCTCCTTTTTTAAAATTACACCGACATTAATATTTCTTCTATCTGCAGCAAACGATTATATTTTGCCATTCGTTCCCCGCGTGCACAACCTCCGGCTTTAATATGTGTAGCGCTCACACCAACAGCAAGATCTGCAAGAAATGAGTCATTTGTTTCTCCTGACCGATGCGATACAACAACATCCCATTCATTTTCTTTACACAACTGAATTGCTTGCAATGCTTCAGTGATTGTACCAATTTGATTGGGTTTGATCAAAGCTGTTGTTGCGCAATCATTTTCTATTCCATACCAAATTCGTTGCGGATCAGTAGTAAAAATATCATCACCAATAATCTTAACACGTGAACCCAACTCTTTTTTCATATCACGCCATCCGTTCCAATCAGATTCATCTAATCCATCTTCTATAGAATAAATAGGATATCGTGATATAAGATTGTTATACCATTCTAGTAATTCATGCATGGAAATATCATTTCCATTAAAGGTATATAACCCAGTTGCGTTGTTATACATATATGATGCAGCAACATCAATAGCAAGCATAATATTATTGCTATTACCAGATTTGTTAATCGCTTCCATTACGAGATCAAATGGTTCATATTCTCTTGTAAAATTGGGTATAAATTCACCTTCATACCCCACAGCAATAGATTTCCCTTGTGCTCGTAAAATATCTTGTAATGCATGATATATTGTCACACCAGTATCCATAGCATCACGAAACGAAAACTCTTTGGTTGGCACAATTAAAAGCTCTTGAATTGGAAAATTATTATTCGCGTGCAATCCTCCTCCCAACAAATTAAACATCGGACAAGGTAATGCAACGGTAGAGTATTGCGAAATATGTGCAATAAATTCATAAAGCTCTGCACCTTCTATATATGCTTGCGCTTTGCATACAGCCATACTCACTGCAAGAATGCTATTTGCACCAAGACGAGATTTATCATCAGTGCCATCAAGATTTGATAATTCAATATCAAAGGTAATCAGATCGGGGTTTCTATCAACTAACGTTGGAGCTATAATCTCTTCTATAACTTTGACGGCTTTTTGAACACCAAGTCCCATCAAGCGATCTGTTTCATCACGTAACTCAACTGCTTCATGTGTACCGCGAGAAATACCTGCAGGTACTGATGCTGTTACAACAGCTCCATCACTCAAAGTTATACTGCATTCTATTGTTGGAATTCCGCGCGAATCAAAAATTTCACGTGCATGAATTGCATTAATTTTCATTAGATTGCTCCTCTCTCTTTTAAAAAAACAAAAAACCTGATATAAAAA
>DATAXH010000046.1:0-2272 GCA_036266775.1 Candidatus Babeliales bacterium
GAAGAAGCGCTTCGTAATGTTGAATATTTGCTAAATACTAGACCAAGAAAATCTTTAAATTTTCAAACTCCATACGAGGTCTTTTACCAGTTAACTGGCATCAATGTTGCTTATGCACTTCGAGGTTGAATCTGCGTTATATAAGCGGGGGTTTTTTGATTTTTATCTCTAAGTTCATCTATTTTTATTGATACGATAAGATGATCTATTTCAGCATCTAATATTGAAAGAAGCTTAATGAGTAAATCTTTACAATATATTGCATTACCTAGTTTCCAAAAAAATTCATTTTCTTTTAAACAAATAAATTTTTGTAGTTGAGGATCATTGAGGCAGTCATTAATAGTTGGATTGTTTGTTTTGTTATATTCATCAGCTAGACATATTGCCCTAACGATGGTCATGTATACACAACATTTATCTTCATTGATTATATTAATAGATTCTCTCAGATTTTTTTGTGTTTGATAAATTTCTTGGAATAAATTTTGAGCAACGATAGTAAGTTTTTCTTTAGAAGGATCTAAGGTTTTTAAAAGTTTGGTCCATACGTTTGTTACGCAATCGAGAATATCTAGTTCTTCTTGTGAAGCACAGCAGTTGATATGAGTATAGATTAAGCAGCTATCGCAGTCATGTATTGACCATGTAATATCGTCTTTGAATTTATTTAAATGAGCTAATAATTCTGTTTTGTTTGATTGATTTGAAAAAGAAAAAAATGGATTGAATGTCAAAATAGCAATAAGTAATAATTTTTTCATCAAAATATCCTAAAAGATTTATATACTTTATTATTGCATATTTATGACAAATAATCTATGTAAGAGTGGAAGTATCAACGCGTAGCGGTGCTGATTGGAAAGAGATTACAAAATAAAAAGAGTCCCATTTCTGGGACTCATATCTTCGTTCGATGTTTTAAAATTAATTTTGTTTTTCCCTACTTCGCTAAAGCTTCGAAGGGCAAGCTAAGTTCTGCTATTTTAGTATCTATTTTTTTTATTAATGCCTTTGGCCATATAAGACCATGCGTACGAATAATCATTTCATGAATAACTGTTTTATAAAGCATTGCTTCATTTTGAAATACATTATGAGCGGTTGCATTTACTAACGTTCCATTGGGGTTATTTTTACAATAATCTTGATGAAGTTTGACGTAAATAGATTTAAACAATCTATAGAGATCTTGTTCCTCTGTGTCAGTAAATGGTGGTTTTTGATCCATTGGGATATAAAATAGTCGGCTATAGGGTGCCATATTGCATAGAAGTTCAAAATTATTGTTTACGATAGAGGATATATCTTGTTGTAAAAGTTGAGATGTATTATAAAACTCATTTAGTATATTTAATCCAAAAATAGATTCAGCCGTTTCATCCGTTACTATTATATCATTGAGTATTTCAATTCTAACGCTTTTTAAATGCGCTAGTAATTCTGCATTGCTTGGAGTTGCTGAAATCAAAAACGGAGTAATTGTTAAAAGAATTGTAAGTAATTGTTTTTTCATAAAATCCCCCTAAAGATTAACGATTTATGCTTTTATCATCGCATATTTATTACAAACCGTCAATGTAGTGAGGGGGTGAGAAGGGGTGAAAACGATTATTTTACTTTTTCCGTTGATAGGTGCCAATGAGTGTTGCTTGCGCAAGGATATGTCCGCGCATCGCTGCAACTATTTGCTCTTTGGTTGCGCCGGCAGATAAGTCTAAAAAGTTATCAAGTGCATAAAGGGTAAAGCGATAATGATGAGTGCCACTTGGTGGGCATGGGCCGCCCCATTGATGTTTGCCATTAAAATCAGTTGCTCCTTGCAGGAAGGGGCCTGCTTGAGTATTTTCCGCTAAACTTTGTGTTGTATTGGGGATGTTAAAAACGATCCAATGAACCCATACTTTGGTGGGTGCATCTGGATCTTCTACGATAAGTGCAAAACTGTTACTGTTTTGTGGTGCATCTGACCACTCTAAGGCTGGAGAAATATTGGCGCCATCGCATGTGTATTGTGATGGAATTGCTCCATTGTGAGAAAATGCTGGACTGGTGAGTTTCATAGTTCCCTCGAGTGAGGTATACAAAATTAATATCCATACTAATTTTTTGAACATGATAATCCCTTGTTATATTTTTAACAAAAGTAGCAAAAACATAAAAATTGATACAAGAAAAGGGGTAAAGTGATTTAAGAAAATCTTGTTAAATTATAACATACGTGTTATATTATTTGTATGAGTTATACAATAAGGAGACATGTATTAATGAG
>DATAXH010000047.1:0-1841 GCA_036266775.1 Candidatus Babeliales bacterium
CCTTACGTTCAACATGCTCCAATGATTGCAGCGGCTCAAAAAAAGGATGGATCACTTTTAGTTGCTTCTGCAGGTAATTATGGTAATCAATATTCAAGTTGTTCTGGAGAATATATATTGTTCCATAATGGGTGGTTTAAAAAAACAAAAGTAGAGCGACGTATTCAGGCAATGAAACTTGATTTTTTAGGAAAAATATTAGTGCTGGTTAAAGCAACTCCTGAATGGAATGATGTTATTGCTATTGATCTTGATACATATACAGAGTATAAAGTTCCATTTCAACTGGTGCATACGTATGATAGTGATAAGTGGATCTTAGATATTGCAGTGAATGCTCAAGGAAATCAAGTTGTAGCGGTGGGCAATCAGGGAGGAATACAATTGATGACTTTTTGCAAGTCAACTGAAGAAGTTAAATTTGAAAAATCAGTATATGTACCAAATGATAATCATGATATTAAGGAAATTTATTTTTCACATAACGGAGAGTTGGAAGAATTGTTGTATTGTAATCATAAAAAAGAGATAAAAAAAATAGCTATAACTGATTTATTAAATAAAAACATGAGTTCATCTACTGTTATGACTCCTGAATTATATAATATGGTTTCTTTTGATCAAAATGGATTATGTGTGGCAGCTTATTGGCATAATGGTGTAAAATTACCTCTGGAAAAAAAGGTTTTACGAAATATTAAAATATGCCGTAAAAACAGTCACAATGAACTTGAAGTATATACGATTGATCCAATAATAGAAGATTTTTATTCTTATGTAGATGAAAATGGACAAATGCGTTCAGAAAAGGGGCATATATTAAACGTTGCCTTACGAGATGAAAAATTTGTTGTTGTAACAACTGATGGCAAATTACAACTATGGTCTTTACCAATTGAAGAAGATGATACGAGAAAAAATTTTTATAAAAGATTAGATGAATTAAAAAAAGAAGGATCAGGTTCTCTGACAAGAAAAAAACGCGCAAGTTCTGATACAAAAAAAGTATTAGTAAATTCTAGTCCTGAGTTAATGAAGCATCAGTTACTCAGCTCTGATACAGATGCGGTAAGATTAATAAATTCTGCATCGGATGTATTAGAACCTAAGAAAAAAAAGTCACCACGTATTACAGATCTTCAAAGGGTTTCAACTAATAAATCAAGAGAAAGTAGCACGAGTCCTTCACGAAATAGTACCAATTCAGCATCTAATTCGCCGCAAAATTCTCCTCATAGAGAAAACTCGCCGCATAGGGAAAGATCTCCACAAAGACCTGAAGTTACTTTTGGAGATATAAAAGAAGTTATATTCACAAGTCCAGAAGATAAATATAATTCATGAATTTTATAATAATCAGTATCAGTATAGTGTTATCTTTGTTTTCAACAATTGTTATGAGCTATGTATCATTAGCAACACCAATTGGTCCGTGGATTGCACCAACATTAGTTTTTATTGCATTACTTATTTCTAAGATAATGACACGTATTTCATCGGTATCTATGTCTTGTGTGGTGTCAGCGGGTTCAATCGGGGGTATTTTAGCCACAGCATGTGCATTTTCATTTCCAACAATTTATTTTTTAGATCCAGTACTTTTTAATAGTTGGATGGTTTCACCTCTGTTTTTTAGCGTGATGTTGGGTTCTTTTTCTTTGGTAGCAGGTGCATTTGGGATATTGATCGCTGATATGGCTGAAAAAACATTAATTGATACACAAAATTTATCATTTCCTGTGGGGCAACTTGTGTATAAAATGATTGCTGCGCAAAATCAGATTCGTAAAGCGTATGAACTGATGGTTGGTTTTTTAGCAGAAACATTTTTTTCTTTTTTG
>DATAXH010000048.1:0-5598 GCA_036266775.1 Candidatus Babeliales bacterium
AGGATATATACCACCTATTATAGTTGAACAAAATTATCCTTCTTGCCAAATTAATTATATCGGACAAGAAAAAATGATGCATAAACTTAATCTTAAAGATCTCCATATTCGCACCAAAAATCATTTTTAAAAATTTCTCTCTCTTTAAATAATTGCTTCTGACACCATCTCCCTTTTATAATTGGAATAAGTTTAAAAACCAAAGGGGGAGGGTTATTATGCTCATCAAAAATATATTATTTGTATATCTTATAGGCTCTATCAGCTACATCTCTAGCAGCCCATTTTCCACCGCGCTTCTATGCAACCGAAAAAAAGAGATTCACAATCTTGAAAAACAAATTAAAAATAGTAATCCACTGTTTACCCAAGCAGAAACATTTGAAAAATATTTTCTCACAACATATGAAGAATGTTTAAAAATACATGATTGTGATACCAATGAACCACATCAACAAGCACGCTATTGCATGGTCTATTCCATCATACAGCTCAAAGAACATAGCCGTAATCTTGAACATGATCATCGCAATGCAAGTAAACAATGTGAAAAATGTGAAGCTAAAAAAATCAAAGCGCAGCTTATTCAATTATTAGAGAATACAAAATCAACCTAAGAATTTATCCAAAATTCCAATTCCGCTCGCCCTGAGTGTCCTCCGAAGCTTTATGCGAAGGAGGATGTATCGAAGGGTTAAGCGGAAGGGAAATAACCAATGTTTTTTATTTTAAAATATAATAACCAAAAGGATCTTTCAAAGAACTTCCTGTTTTTTTAATAAAACCTGCATCGATAAGTTTTATTAATCGAGTACGAGCTGTTCGCACAGTTACCTTCCACAAATGAGCTGCCTCTTTGGTGCTTATTTTTTCTTTCTTTCTGAGGTAATTAATGAGTTCCTTTTGCCAAACTTCAAGAACGATTCTGCTTATTTTTTTGCCGTATCTTATTTTCCTGCCGTATAAAGTAACCCTAAACTGATTATTAAGCTCCTCAAATTTTGGCTCTTGTAACTCTTCGGGATTAGTAATTTCAATATGATCATCAAAAATAACAATAGATGTATACACACCTTTTATAGAATAATCCGCATGCACAACAGCATTTACAATTGCCTCACGCAGCGCCATGAGAGGATATTCAGGAATATCTTTTCTTCTTAGCCCTGTTATTTCCGAACTTAATCTGGTATTTCTCTGAATAAATTTTATTGCTTCTTCTATCGCACTTGGTAAATAAACTTCAATGTTAACGCGATCAAGAAGATTAGCTTTATCATTTCCCAAAAATCGTGCACAACGAATAGTTGCCTTAGACAGTAATGAACATTGATTATGAATCTCTTCCATAATAAAACCCTTCCTTTCAAAACATTTCCGTGTTACTTCAGAGCTCTCAATATAACTGATCTGATCGCTATTATAATATAACTTACTCTGAAATCAACACTGAAGTAACACTGAAGTCAATTTCAGAGTGGCTTCAGTGTTACTTCAGTGTTCATAAACTGAAAAAACCTAGTTTGATTGATATTCAACAAAAATTTTATTATCATCATTCACAAAAAATATAAGCGTGAGGAATCGCATGTCTTTTTCAAAAATATCATTATTTTATTTTCTGTTTCTTAGCTTTACACACATAGCTGCTATGAAAGAACCAATACAACAATCCATTCAACAAAAACTCAGCATTCTTGATAAGAAAATCGTAACTATGCAGACTAAGGTTTATTACACAATAAGAAAACAAACTGCAATACAAAACTCTCTTGCTTTTCATCAATCTCGTAATGGCTTCAATAGACATATAAATCATATAAATGAAATAGAAAAATATTCTAAAAGATTAGAGTATGCAACTAATGCGTATCAAATACAGACAAAAACCCTCGGAGAAAGTGAGCGCAAATATAACCATTTTACAGAAAAATTGAACTCCCATGATGAAATTCTTAACTATGATGCTAAATACATAAGTTTAAAAGATTTGGAAAATAATATTCAAAATCATCTTAATACAATAGATATGACACAATTTGAACTTAATTTTACTTATTAAAAAAAGGATCATCGTATGTCATTCACAAAAATATCAATATTTTTAATCATCAGTTTCATCAGCCTAACACACCACAACCACATAACTTCTATGGATCACGTAATTGCTATGGAAAACACAGAACAACAAAGAGATGCAGTTATATGGCAAATCAGAAAAAAATTCGAGCAACTTGATCTCTCTATTTTAAACTTCTCTCAACAGGTACAATTAGCAAGAGAACAAAAAAATAAAGATAAAGAAATTTATAAAAATTATATCGCTCAAGAAGAAAAACGTGTTGCTAATAATTGGTTTAATCAAAGCATCGATTATGAAACAACGGAAGTAAACAATTATAAAGGAATAAGAGGGACATACTCTGCCCCATACACCACCCCTTATTCTTATTTCTATCCAGGATCAAAAGATGAATATAAATCCCTCAAAGAAATCTTATCCAAACGCGAAGTTATTTACACACAATTTCGCGCTAATCTCCAACGATGCGAAGACTATGTATACATAGAACCTGAAAAAGCAACTGCTTATCTTAATGATGTAAATATTAGATTTCAAAAATGTCTCAATGCAATGGCGAAAGAAGATCAAAAAATTATTGATCAGCAAACAACTAACGAACAATAATTCCACATATTTTATCACCCCCACCTTCTTTTGGTGCGTCCTAGAGCTGCGATTGACTTATTTTCTATTTGTGATATTCTTATAGTAAGAGGGTCAAAAAGGCCCAATATTATTCAAAAACCAGGGGATTCACATGACTATAAAATATATATCATTATTTTCACTTTTCGTTGTTACTGGCGCTCATGCAATATTACCTGATGAAATCGTTGATGTAGCATACAATCGATACGCAAAAGCACACCAAGATTTACTGAAATGTCAACAAACCAAAGACTTTTTCGGTAGACCATGCAAATGTCTAGAAGAAATTAAAAACGTTGCAACAAAAACTGACCAATATAATAAAGTAATGTCAGGGCCAAAAGATTTTCTTAATGCAACAGTTCAACAAGGTGAAAAGTCAACTTTATTAGAACGATCAAAAAAGCAACAAGCTCAAATGGCTCAAATAGCTATGGACATAATAAATAAGTGTGAAAAAGATACAGACAATCATCACAGTTTATCAAATGAACTATTATGGAACTCACCAAATAACCGCCCAAATAACTTCATTGAAATGCCATGGACTAAAGAGACGCGTGAACAATTCAATCATGATCTCTATAAAACTATACCCAGTTCTTATAAATACGATTTCATGTGGGATTACTAAAAAATTGTAATAATAACTTTTAGACAATCTATAAAAAGAGCCAGATGCTGCGAAAAGCAATGTCTGGCTCTTTTATTTTCTCCAACAATTGATTCTTATCATCCCATCCCGCTAAGCTGATAAACATAAAAATTAAATTCTAGCAAAAAGGGGAATAGCATGTCTCTCTTAAAAATATCATTATTTTCATCTGTTTTTTTTACATGCATATATATGAATGCCATGGAAAATCCAGAATACCTTACAATAAATGCTGAATTAAAAATTACTGCTCTTAAATTAAAAACAGCAGAAACAAAATCACAAACAAACAATGCCCAAATTAAATCGCTCACCACTCAAGAAATTTACAAACAATATCTTCTGAATAACGACCTAGTCAAAAAACATAAAATGGAAAATCAAGTTTACAATATTTCTGATAATGTATTAGAACAACAAAAAAAAGCCTGCAACGAATCACAATTTCATCTCAGCCAACTCCTCCGTAAACAACAAAGATTAGAAAGTGCTTCCATAATTTTTGAGAACAGATTCAAACAAGGAAAATCCCTTGTTGAAGCACAAGATCCTCAAGCTATCAACCATCTCAATACCATGATAACTGATCTTAATGATTACCTAGAAAATGAGAAATCATGAAAAAAAATTCTTTTATCACCCTTTTCATCACCGCGCATATTGTGTTGATTTTTCTCCAAATTCATAAACATACCTTGTTTATCAAAAATAGTTACAATCACCAAGAATGTGACAAAAAGATAGCAGCACTGACAGAAAAAAAACAAACACTCACACAAGAACTGTATGCCCTCAAAGATCGTGAAAATATTAAAAAATACGCGCAAGATAAACTAAAAATGCGGCCATATGCACTCAACCAAGTTAAAAGATTACCTGCATGATACAAAGCTTTAAATTCCGCTCAACAATCATTTTCTTTTTCTTCACCATGCTCTATGCAGCTGTTGGCGTTAACTTGTATCATATCCAAATCAAGCAACATGATTTTTATACCAAATTAGCTGAGCAACAATATCATGTCACCATCACGCAAACACCATTGCGGGGACCAATTTTTGATAGAACGGGACGTAATTATCTTGCAATGAATAAAGATTATATCGCTGCATTTATTTTACCCACACACATGAAAGATAAAAAACAGACACTCAAATTCCTCAAAAAACATTTCCCCCAAACAATTGCCCGTTTTGAAAAAAATAAAAATAAACATTTCATGTTCATCAAACGCAGACTTTCACCCGAAGAAATTGAACTCATCAAAAAAGAAAACAGTCCCGATATTTTCTTACTCTCTGAACCAGGACGCTATTACCCTCTTGCATCAGCAAGCCCTCTTGTTGGCCTCACGAGCATTGATAACAAAGGTCTTCTTGGTTTGGAATTACTTTATAACAACACACTCGCAGGGCAACCAACAACCTATCATTTAGAAAAAGATGCACGCTCTGGATATTATTATTTTAAAAAAGAGACAACCGTACAAGGCGATCTTGGGCAACCATTATATCTGACTATTGATGCAGATTTACAATTTTTAGTGCAAGAAGCGGTGCAACAAACGGTAGACAAATTTCAGGCAAAAGAAGCAGCCGTTATTATTATGGATCCAAAGAGTGGTGAAATTATAACCATGCTTTCGTATCCATATTTTGATCCTAATAACCCAAACAGTACCAATAATGAAAACTTTAAAAATAAAATTATCACCGATGCATATGAACTTGGATCTGTGATGAAAGTGTGCGCTGCACTCGCTGCATTTGAAGAAGGTGTGGTAACTCCTGATGAACTGATTGATTGTAAAAATAGTCTTACAACACAAATTGATGGCCGTATTATTAATACGGTGCAAGCACATGGAATTATTCCATTCACTGATGTTATTGCATTATCAAACAATATTGGTATCGCCATTGTTGCAAAACGATTGAACAACACAATCTATGATCATTACAAAAAATTAGGATTTGGCAGTAAAACTAACATCAAATTCCCGGGAGAAAATACGGGCTTTGTTAATCCTCCAGAAAATTGGTCGAAACAATCAATTATTTCACTTTCGTATGGATATGAAGTTTCCATTACACTTCTGCAACTTGCATGTGCGTTTTGTATTATTGCAACGGGGAAGAAGGTAACACCCCTACTTTTACGTTCGTTTCCTTCGACAAGCTCAGGACGAACGGAATCAGGATCTCATGAAGAATCTAACCCGTTCGTGGTG
>DATAXH010000049.1:0-4888 GCA_036266775.1 Candidatus Babeliales bacterium
ACTTTTTTTGGACATAAACTTTTTCATGTCTGCAAAAAGTTTATCGAGCTTTTTCTTGGTATCGAGTAAAGATACAGGTTTTTCAATAGTTTTTTCTAAACCTTCTTTACCTTCTTCTGGTACTGGTACTTTTGTTACATCACCGCCAAAGAATGCCCACTGTTTTGTTCCTGAAAGCTTGCTAATGTCTGTGTTAGGAGTAACATTCTCTTTTTCAGTTTCAGGCAATTTTGCTTTTGTAGCAGCGTCTTTTGCTTTTTTAATATCATCTGCTGTGCCAAAAACTTTCAGCGCATTATCTAACATTTCAAGATCTTTTTTGTTTTTATCAAAAGCTTTTTGAACTTCGCGTTGATAATGCGATAATTCAGCAGAACTTAACCTTTTCTGATCAATTGTTTTAAGGGATTTGGCGATTGCATCTAATTTTTTATCAACGGTTGTTGCTAATGTTGTGCCTGCAAAAATATCAAGATCGTTATCTTCTTTGCTTTCAACTGTTTTTGTCAGCTTTTCAAGCTTTGTTGGTTTTCCTTCTTCATCTACTAATGCATTTTTAATATCTGCAAGATCAGTTTTTATTGTAGAAATTGCATTTTCAATTTCAAGATTAGGAACTGCTTTTGTTGACCCGGTTGATTTACCTTTATCTTTGTCTTTATCTTCTTGTCCACCTTTGCCACCACCCGCACCACTACTGCCGCCGCCACCATTTCCGCCAGCGCCGCCTTTATTTCCAGCTCCAGCACCACTACCGCCTTCAGAACCATAACCATAATCAGAGTAGCCACCATAAGGATTATAACTATCATAAGGATTATAGCCGTAATCACCGCCATAATATTGTGGATACCCATACCCATAATCATATCCAAAATTTTCTTGACCTACACCGGCTGTTTCTGCTGATGATGGAGTTCGTACTCCACGTGCAGCTTCTTGTGCTCTTTTGGTACCTGCTTCTTCAGCGCTGCGTAATTTTTCTGCTTCTGGTGCATATTTTTCAAAAAGTGTATCAAGCGCTTTTGGAATGCCTAACAAATAAAAACTTTCACTGTATTTATTAAGTATTTCTTTGATAGCGTTTTTGGATTGGTCACTTAATTTTTGAATACCAAATTCAGGAAGATTAATAGTTGGAACAAGTTTATTAAGTGAAGTTTGTAATTGAATAAGATTATTATACAATGATTCATCTGCAATAAGTTCTAAAAGATACTTATATTTTTTATCGAGGTCTTGTTCTTCTACTTTATATAATTTTTGGATTAGTGATTCTAATTCTAATTTAAAACCGTCCCACTTTGAACCTGTTTGCCAATTATTAATAACGCCTCGAGTTCCCCAACGAGTTATACGATTAGGTAGCTCAGGAGAACTATTAACAAGAACCATAAATAAATTAGATTGTTTAATAATATCATCAAGAACTTTGAGTGCCGTTTCTACTTTTTTCTTGTCTTCATTGCTTAACGCGGTTGTTTCTACAACGGGTTCTGTTATTGGTTGTACATCGATAAATGGATTTGGTTCTGTTATTGGTTCATCCGCAAACATTTCACCGAGGAATTTTTCAAATTCATCTTCATTCATGTTTTCAAGCACTCGTGACATTTCTTCAACTTGCCGATTAAATTCTGCTTGTTCTGCTGGAGAAAGGCTTGAAACATATTCTTCTATAGCTTTATTGGCTTCTTCAAGTTCTTTTTCAAAATCTTGCATTTGTTGGGTATTCATCATTTTTTGCGCGGAAACTATTGTCGATGAATAACAACAAAAAAGTATGCTCATGAATATATGAGAAAATAATGTGCGATACGTCATAATAAAGACCTTTTCATTCTTATTGTGTTAAAACTCCAGTCATCTATTGCATCAATTTTTCTTTTGTCAGTATAGTTTACATAACTTTTTGATTCAAAACTATTCTTTTTCGGAATGTATAATGACCAAATATAGTAAAAATGGATTCTTCCTTATTGAGCTTATGATTGGTTTATCAATATCAACTTTTTTTATTCTGCTTATCACTCATTATATAATTGAAGTTAAAGTCACGCAACAGAAAGCCCTTAAGAGGACTGAACAATTTTCATTATTACGTAATGCAAAAGAAAAAGATCTTGCTCAAAAATATGGGGACAGATATGTATCTTAAAAAGGGTTTTTCGTTATTATCCTTTTTATTATATCTCATGCTTTTTAGTCTTATAACATTTTTTATATGCCATATCATTGTATCTCTTATTATTCCTTCATTAACATCAATACGCAGATCTCAAACGGTTATGGCTTTGCATATTGGATCAGATCTTTTTGTACGAGACATTCATGTCGGCGTACATAGTTGGAAACATATAACCTCTCATGAACTTGTTTGGCAATCGAATGAAGGTGATATTGGATGGTCTTTTGTGGATAATTATTTAAAAAGAACCACCGGCACCTATAATGAAGGGTGGAAAAATAAAACGACCAGTATTGTTGCTTCTGGGGTGAGCGAAGCTACTTTTATAGTTGAAAAAGCTCAAGACCGCATTATAGGGATAGAATTGAAAATTGAGCCAAAAGTTGTTCAAAATAAACTTATTATATGTTATGTAGCGGTAAAACCTGAGGAAAAAATATGAAAAATGGCTCCGTTATTTTGATGATCCTCATGATCATGACAGCTTTGGTGGCTATCATGCATTCAATGGTCCGCGCGAGTTCTTATTTGATGTTACTTGCTCGGGAGCGAGAAAATTATGAACAAAAAGGCTAAAATCCCTTATTTTCAACCTCTTTTTTTTACGATATACTGAAAGTATCGATATCAATAAAAAAACAAATTAATCATCAAAAGGAGCAAAAGCATGGAAGTATATTTACGGAAAGATGTTGAAAAAGTGGGGATGGCTGGAGAGATTGTTAAAGTTGGGGACGGTTTTGCTCGCAATTTTCTTTTTCCTAAAGGCTTAGCCATTGAAATCACAAGCAATAACAAAGATCAATATATTGCTAAAATACGTACAATTGAAAATCGCAAAGAAGTGATTGCCTCTCAAACCTCTATGTTTGCTGAAAATCTTAATACTGTATCTCTGAGATTAAAACGTAAAATGCATGATGATGGGCAATTATACGGCTCGATTAATGCATCAGAAATAGTGGATGCCCTTGCTGAGCAAGGAATCAGTATTAATAAAAGCCAAGTCGAATTTGATAAATCTATCAAATCAAAAGGAACGTTTAAAGTTGGTATTAAATTAACAACAAAATTACGATCAATAATTACCGTAACCATTATATCTGAATAGTAAGGTATGACTAAAAATCATCAATATAATAATGTTGTTGCCAAAAAACAGAATGTTGAAGGCATTCTGGGAAAAACACTTCCTGCTCATGTGGATGCAGAACGAGCTGTTCTAGGAGCTTTGTTATTAAATGATGAATACATTACAACTATTTCAGAGATTATTGTTCCTGATGATTTTTACAATCCTGCCCATAAAACTATATATCAAGCAATTGTTGAATTAGGGCAAAAACATAAACGTGTTGATATTGTTACACTTCAAGATGAACTTACCAAAAAAGATTTGTTAGATACAGCCGGGGGTATTATTTATTTGGTGAGTTTACAGGAAGATATTCCATCCGTTGGTTTGATTGTTCAACATGCAACTATTATCAAAGAAAAATCAGTGTTGCGGCAGCTTATTAGTTCTGCCGCAACTATCATTACTAACTGTTATACACAAGATCAAGATTCAATAGATGCTGTTCTGGATGATGCAGAAAAAATTATTTTTAACATCGCTAATAAACGATCAAGTAATAGTTTTGTACAACTTGATATTTGGTTAAAGAAAACATTTCAGCATCTTTCTGATATCAAGAGTCATATGAAAGGTATAACGGGAGTTCCTTCAGGATTTCAGCACCTTGATCAAATGACTTCAGGATTTCAGAATAGCGATTTTATTGTACTAGCAGCACGTCCATCAATGGGTAAAACGGCTCTCGCTTTGGGTATTGCTTTAGAAGCAGCACGCAATGGTTTTGCAACAGGAGTTTTTTCTCTGGAAATGTCAGCGGAACAACTAACATTGCGTTTACTTTCGGCAGAATCAGGTATCGGTCATCATAATATTCGTAATGCAACCATTTCATCAGATGAGTGGATGGATTTAACTAATGTTGCGGCACAGCTTGCCGAAATGAAAGTTTTTATTGATGATACAGCGATGCTTAACATTATGGATTTACGCGCAAAAGCTCGTAAATTAAAAGCAGAGCATGGATTACAATTTTTGGTCATTGATTATTTACAGTTATTGCATTCCAATAAAAAACATGAAAATCGGCATCAAGAGGTTTCCGATATCTCTCGATCATTAAAAGCATTAGCTAAAGAACTTAATATTCCTATCATAGCCTTATCGCAGCTTTCGCGAGCTGTTGATAGTCGTATGGATAAGCGACCAATGCTTTCGGATTTACGTGAATCAGGAGCTATTGAACAAGATGCAGACGTTATTATGTTTTTATATCGTGATGCTGTATACAATCCAGAAGCAGAAAACCCTGCGTTGGCGGAACTTATTATTGGTAAACAACGTAACGGTCCAACGGGAACAGTCTATATGAACTTTATTAGAGAAATTACTAAATTTGAGGATACAACTGATTTTGATTAATTAAAATTTCATCGTAAAAAGTTAACTTAATAATATTGTGAGAAGGGGCATAAATGAAAAGTAGATTTTTTTCCAAAAGAGATGAATTTGTATTAAGTACAGTTACCGCATTTGTTGTAGGGGGATTGTTGTATCAAGGATTTACGTCGTTGATGTATGGTAAACAACATGCAGTGTTTCAAAAAAATCAGGTTGTTGTGACT
>DATAXH010000050.1:0-5241 GCA_036266775.1 Candidatus Babeliales bacterium
ATAATTATACCTCATTGCAACAGTAAGTGCAGTGCCGACATTACTGACACGGTCGACCACCGCTCCAGCATCCAACAGTATGCGAATACCATCTATGTTATTTTTTTCAACGGCGGCGATAAGTAATGTTTTGCCACATTGCGTAAAATTAACATCTGCCTGTGCATGACGAATCAATAAATTCATTAATGCACTATCTTTATCTTGTTGATTAATATGCCACAATAGAGATGATGCTTTTTCCTGAGAAAGCCGAATTTTTTTACTGAAGAGTTGCTCAACTGTTTCGTAATCATTATCATTGATTGCAACGATAAAGGCTTTTTCAGCACATGAAGCGAGAAAATCTTTTGATGCCTTTCCTTTTTTTTGCCGATCTTTACCCCATGTAATAAATAATGCTGTAAGATCTGCATATTTACTTTTAATTAACGTCAATAATGCCGGGGTTTGCTTATATAAACCTGGATATTTTAAAAGAAGATCAAATAAATCATACTGTATATTTTTTTTACAACTACAATGCGCTATCACTCCATACAGAACAGTTATTTTTTCTTCAGAGTTTAAAACTATTTTCTGATCATTAATCATTCTTTCAGCAAGATCATACACAAAACGATATTTAAATTGACTCATAACTTTAGTAATTAAATCAATATCATGAGCCAAAAACAAAGAACTCATCGTTTCATATGCCTGATCCAATGAAATCGTTATCATAGGATCTACTTTACAATTTTCAATATCAATATGAGTTGCCGTTATAATTTTTTTATTATTATTCAAAAAAAGTATGCTTACACCGAGAAACCCCATAATAATACATAATCGTAAAATTCCTGCTTGCCTGCTTTCCATTACACTCTCTCCTATCAATCACCCCAAAACTATTTTTACCCACCCTTAATTAATAACAGTGTAATACTCAAAAATATAAAAAATCAATAAAAATGTAAGTACTATTTGAATACATTTTATTAGTCGACTTTTATACAAAAAAAGAACGAATTAAACCCGCAGCAAGTCCTGTTGCTTGAACAGCTCGCAAAATAGTAGGTGTAAGAGCACAAAAAATAAATTGATGTGCTCGTACCATTTCCTTTTCTTCCAGCGTTAAATCTCCTTCAGGGCCTACTAAAAGTAGTATCTGATCTGGCTGATGAGCGTGTAACATCTGCATAATATCAAAAACTTGTTTTCCTTCTGGATCGAAAAAAATCTTATTCACACAACTATTATATTTTTTTAAAGCTACTTGCAAAGAGATTGGCGGATATAAGGTAGGATAAGCAAAATTTTTTGATTGTTCTGCTGCAGCAATAATAATACGTTCAGCCCGATCTTGGTCTCGTTCAGCAGACCATTTATTCCCTGTCTTTTGCGTGAAAACCAATTGAATATTATTCACTCCAATTTCAGTAAGACTATATAAAGCAGCTTCATAATCTTCACGTTTAAGCACCGGTAATAAAAAAGTAATATCTGGATGTAATATAATAGTTGAATGAATTGAATCTATTGTAATACTCATCTGTTTTTTACTAACAAAAGCTTTGATTGTGGCAATGACATATATAGCCTTATCAAACAAAATGACTTTATCATTGGGAGATAATCGCAAAACGTTCATCATACGATGCACTAATATTTCATCAGTTAGAACAAAATTATCGCCAAGTTCCTTTTTTTGTACCAACAAAGATAATGATTCTTTATACAAAGCAAATTGATGTTTATCTTTATATGCTTTTATGTCATCCATGAGAGATATGTTCTTCTTTCAATAATTTATGCTTTTACAAACATAGAAAACCAGTTATGCAACGTTTGTTTAATTTCTTGATAATAGATATGCGTCACTTCTTTGATAGCAAGGTATTGTAGCAACACAAACCCAAACATCTCTTTTATTAATGCTTCTGCTGAGGATATTTTTGGTGATTGCGCTTCATCACAAACATGTTCATCATACTCATCCATCGAAGTTTGCTCTATCTGATGGGCTTGATACTCATCATTTTGTTGGATTGTATATTCATCATTGACTGTTTCAGCATCAAGAAACCTCGGTTGAGTGTACTCTTTATCATATTCTTTTTGTATAAGCTGACTACCGTAAAAACTATTATTAGTATTGGTTACTAAAGCTATTCCAACCACAATTATTATTTTTTTCATAAAATCCTTTTTTTATTACTAAAGAATTAATCATTACAATGCTCATAATATAAATTATCTCAAAAATTAAAAAAAGCTCTTTTTTTACAAAGAGCTTTTTGATAACCATATATAAAGAAAAAAATTAAAAATTTAATCGACGTCGAGCGTCAGGGTTTTGGTTATTAGGATTTTGATATTGTCTTGCTTCTATTGCCTCTCCTGCTTCTGCAGCTATTCTTGCGTTTCTTTCTTCTCTTCTTTGCTCTACTGCCTCTTGCATCCTTGCAACTCTTTGTTGACGACGTTCTTCGTCCAAACGTCGTACTTCACGATTCAAACGTTCTTGCTTTTGCTCTTGAAGCTCTAATTCAATCTGATCTTGTTGTGCTTTGGATAATACACCTTCTGCCCCATATTTCATTGAAAATAACTCAACGGTCCCCATTGCTACAAAAATAATATATAAACTCAATAACTTTTTCATATAACCCCCTTATCTTCAATTACTGTTTGTACTATATACATTATATAGCTTACCTAAACAACTGGTAATTTTCAATAATAATTATTCTTTTTGTAAAAAACACCGTCCCAATATATATATCCTTATATTGAGGAAACCGTATTTTTTTGCTACTCTTGCAGAATAAGATACCTTTAAAACCTCTTAAAAATGGGGATTGCAATGATCTCTCGAATATTCGCTAAAATAGTTGGCACCAATAATGAACGTCAGCTTAAAAAAATGCTCCCTATTATCAAAACAATTAATGCTTTTGAGCCTTTAATGCTTTCTTTGACTAATGAACAACTCGCTCATAAAACGATTGAATTTAAAGAACAAGTTTCTGCGGGCAGGCATTTAGATGACATTTTACCCGAAGCTTTTGCGGTTGTGCGTGAAGCAGCTCGTCGTACACTTGGTCAACGCCATTTTGATGTACAGTTAATGGGTGGCATTGTTTTGCATCAAGGTAAAATTTCAGAAATGAAAACTGGGGAAGGAAAAACCCTTACCGCCACACTCGCTCTCTATCTGAACGCTTTAAGTGGAAAAGGATCACATCTTGTTACGGTTAATGACTACCTTGCGCGCCGTGACTCTGAGTGGATGAGTCCTATTTATAATTTTTTGGGATTGCGAGTAGCTTGTCTTCAAAACGCAATGAATGATATAGAACGTCAAGATGCGTATCAAGCAGATATTTTATATGCAACCAATAACGAGCTTGGGTTTGATTATTTACGCGATAACATGAAATTTCGCACAAGCGATCTTGTTCAAGGGGATCTTTCCTTTGCAATTGTTGACGAAGTGGATTCAATTTTAATCGATGAAGCTCGTACACCCCTCATTATTTCTGGTAATTCAGAAGAAGTTTCATCACTGTATCACGATGCTGATCGTGTTGTTTCTCATCTTGAAAAAAATGTTGATTATGAAGTTGATGAAAAAGCTCGTAATGTTATTTTAACTGAATCGGGAATTGATAAAGTTGAAGCAGCTTTTAATATTAAAAATCTCTTTCTTATCGAATACATGCAACTCCTTCATCATATCAACCAAGCATTACGCGCGCATGCACTGTTTAAACGAGATGTTGAATATGTTGTAGCTGATAACCAAGTGCTTATTGTCGACGAATTTACCGGACGTATTTTACCGGGACGCCGCTACAGCGATGGTCTCCACCAAGCAATTGAAGCTAAAGAAAATGTAGAAATTGAACGGGAAAGCCAAACTCTTGCAAGTATTACCCTCCAAAATTTTTTCCGACTTTATAAAAAACTTGCTGGCATGACTGGTACTGCCGCAACAGAAAGTGAAGAATTCCATAATATTTATAAACTTGATGTGGTCTCTATTCCAACGAATCGTTCTCTTATTAGAAAAGATATGCCAGACCTTATCTTTTTAACAAAAAATGCAAAATATAAGGCGATTATAGAAGATATCACGGAACGTCACCGAAACAATCAACCTGTTCTTATCGGTACTATTGCTGTGGAAACCTCCGAACTCTTAAGTGCCATTTTAACCGCAAATGGTATTCGCCATGAAGTGTTAAACGCAAAACAACATGCACGTGAAGCAGAAATTGTTGCGCATGCAGGAGAACCTGGACGCATCACCATTGCAACTAATATGGCTGGTCGTGGTACGGACATTAAACTTACACCAGAATCTATTCAAGCAGGAGGTTTATATATTCTTGGAACTGAACGCCATGAAAGCAGACGTATTGATAACCAGTTGCGAGGAAGATCGGGGCGACAAGGTGATCCGGGAGAATCTCGTTTTTATATTTCTCTCGAAGATGATTTAGCACGTATCTTTGGTGGAGATACATTAAAAAACAGAATGGTTCTAGTAGGGATGCAAGAAGATGAAGTTATTGAATCCCGCTTAGTTTCTCGCACCATTGAGCGAGCACAAGAACGTGTAGAAAAACATAATTTTGATAATCGCAAACATCTCCTTGAATATGATGACGTATTAAATCAACAACGCATTATTATTTATAATCATCGTCTTGATGCACTCGCTGGTGAAAATCGTATTTATGAACTTATCCGTGATTTTATCATAACCATTGTCCAAGATCTTATAGAATATAATGCACCACAAAGAACCCTCAAAAAAGAACAAGTTGATAAAGTCTATGAAGCATTAATCTATATAACAGGACTTACACATAAAGATTTTACTGCTGCAGGCATGAATAGTTCTGACAGTGAACTGTTTAAAAAAGATGTTATTAATTTTTTACTTGAACAATATGATCTTTATCGCAGACGATTTAATGAAAATATGATCAAAAATGCTGAAAAATGGCTTGTACTCGAAACAATTGATCAAGCATGGCGTCAGCATATGCTCAATCTTGATCATCTTAAAGAAGGAATTGGCTTACGCGGATGGGGACAAAAAAATCCACTTATCGAATACAAACGTGAAGCATTCGATATGTTCCGTGAAATGATGTCACATATTCGCTTCGATATTGTGCATCACATATTCCACCTCAATTTGACGCAATTTAACGAACAAGAATTTGAACAGCGCCGCGATCAAGA
>DATAXH010000051.1:0-5037 GCA_036266775.1 Candidatus Babeliales bacterium
GATGCGGAATAAGAAAAACATTAAAATAAAAAAATCTTTTTTATGTTGCACCCTTCGATACATTTTACTACATTTCATTTCGTAAAACACTCAGGGCGAGCGGAAGGGATAACAATATAAAAACATAAAAATTCTTTCATAAAATATTATTTTCAGAACAAAATAAACCGGCTGCACCCCCCACCTTCGTCAAGAGTTCGGCGGACAGGGCATGTAAATTCAACCCATCCATATTCACCATGCGCCGCACTGCATCAACGGTAATAAGATCACTAATGTTGTTGTTGCACCGCATCATATCAACCGCAAGCTGGCTCCGCCTAAATGCACTGCCAAACATATGTTGATATGCGGATAGCAGCGCCATAGTTTGTGTTGTCATGGTGATCAGATTGCATTGTGCAGCAATTGCAAGCAGTTTATATTGCAACAGAACAGATCGTGGCACACTATACACATAAAACACAAACTGCCCATGATCATTTTGATATACATACCGATATTCCCACATAACGTGCGCGCTGTTTGAAATCATAAAGTCAGCACGATGCGGGGTTGATGAAGGCATTGCTACAAACTGTTCTTGCACTGCAGATCCGTGCAATACAAACGCAACAAATGCATCCTGCAAGTTATGTTCGCATAAAAAAGAGATGATATATTTTTTGATGATTGTCGGATTAAAAAGAGTGAGATTTTCTAATTCACCGTTGTGCAATGGATAAGATTTAAATGCGCGAACAGCTACCCTTCGATACACCCCTGCGGGGCACTCAGGGCGAGCGGAGGAATCAATCCAAACACATGTAAGCAAATCTGGTGTAAAAAAAATAGCAACAAATTTATGTGCGAGTGTGGGCATTGGCCACATTGTCTACTCTCCCGGTAACAAAGCGATCTTTACCTTCTAAATCTTTATGCACAAGAACATTATTATAACCGGCCGCATTCATGAGGTTTCTGACTGCTGCACCTTGCGCATAGCCAATTTCAATAACCAGTTGTGGAATATTTTGCTTTTTGAATTCATTATTAGATTGTATAAATTGCGGCGCTTGCGCAATAATTTGTTTGATAATAGCAAGTCCATCCTCAGTTGCAACCAACGCATTATGATCTTCCCAATTGGTGACTGATGGTTCAACATGCGCAAATTCAGCTTGACTAATATACGGAGGATTGGAAACAATTATGTCGAACAACGTACCACGCGGAATTGATGTAAAAAGATCTGATTTAATGCACGTGATATTTAACATTTTGTGATGTTCAATATTTTTTTCTGTTAATGCAAGCGCTGCATCGGAAATATCTATTGCAACAATTTCTGCAAGAGGTAAGTGATATCCCAGTGCAATTGCAATGCAACCGGAACCGGTCGCAAGATCTAAGATTTTAATTTTTTTGTTATGCAGCAATTGAAGATGTTCAATAATATGCAAACACCATTCTTCTGTTTCTGGACGAGGAATTAAAATTGGTGGTTCGACCAAAATATCACATCCAGCAAATGGCACAAAACCAAGTATGTATTGCAACGGTTTTTTTTCTGCAACAAGTTGATATATCCACTGATCAAGTTGCTCCTGCTGTTCATGACTCAACATCACTGTATCATGCATAATAAGTTCAGTTTTTGTCATCTCGCACAAAGCTTGTAATATCCACCATGCATACTGCTGACACAATATCTCATCCCCATCATATGCCGGAGCAATTTTATGCCGAATATCATTAATGTAATGCATCACATCATACTTTGTATTCATAGCAGCTAGCTTAGCATAATTATCATGCACATGAAATATATGAAATAGTATGATATATTAAACAATAGAAAACCTCAGCATTATGCTGAGATTTTTGATATTTATCATTCAATTTTTTTCCAATGCGCTCGTTCTGAACTTGTTGAAGAATATCCTCGAGCGCGAAAAGATCAAGGAATTCTTATGCAAAACAAATCAACTCTCATTATATTTAGTATTATTATTTTCACTCTAGGCGCTATCGCCATCAAAAAATCAGTAACGCGCAGTCATGCACGTATAAATATTGGCATCATTCAAACAGCTTCCCATCCAGCCCTTGATGCTGCACGTGATGGTTTTATCGATACGTTGCAACAAAAACTAGGCAATGATATCGCTTTTACCATCCGCAATGGAGAAGGTTCTATCAATACACTCTATGCAATCGCACAACAGTTCCATGCACGCCAAGATATTGATGCAATCTATGCAATCGCTACACCTGCCGCGCAAGCAATGGCATCAGTGGAAAAAGAAAAGCCAATCATTATTGCTGCAGTTACTGTATCACCCGAATTGGGCATTAATTTTGATGGACCAAATATTTGTGGCGTCAGTGATATGATCAATGTCCGTGCAGAAATAGAAGCTATGCACCAATTACTACCCAACATACAAACCGTAGGCATTCTTTTTAATACCGCTGAAACCAATGCAGTTGCAACAGCACAAGTGATGTTTACTGAATTAGAGCGTACAGGCTACACACCAATTAACATTGGTATTGCATCTGAATCAGATATAGAACCAGCAACAATGAGTGCGCTCCGCAAAGTTGATGCGTTACTTGCGCCAACCGATAATACGATTGCAAACAGTATCGCACTTATTTCTGATTTAGCACGTAAAGCAGCCAAACCACTTATTGTCAGCGACAACATGCTTGTGCAATATGGCCCATTAATGGCACGTGGTGTTGATTATCATCAAGCTGGAGTTGACGCAGCACATATTGCATTGCAACTACTTATCGATCACAAAAAACCATATGAATTACCTATTTTAGGTGCGGATACCAAAGAAATATTTATTAATATGCAAACTGCAGCGGCGTTGAATGTTACGATACCCGAAAAATTGAAATCTCATGTTGTACCAGTTGATATGGTTGAATAAAAAAATAAGAACTTATCCAAAAATCTCAACTAATTTTTTATAATCAATTATCTTTTCCGCTCGCCCTGCCGTGCCCGACGAAGCCTTGTGCGAAGTCTGGGAGTGTTTTTGCGAAGCAAAAATGTATCGAAGGGTTAAGTAAAAAAAATAATCATAAATCTTTTTTATATCGCACCCTTCGATACATTTTACTACGTTACACTGCGTAAAACACTCAGGGCGAGCGGCTCAAACAATCAAATTTTTAATTGGTAGATAAACTCTTAATAAACCAAATCCCCGGTTTTCACCGGGGATTTTAAATAGTATTGTGTCTTTAATCTTACTTACAACCACAACAACTTGATGGCACTGACGCCTGCGCAATATTATCTCTCACTATACTTTCTTCTAATGCGCCGCTCGTTCTTGATGAAACTTGCGCTTTCCAACGCACCATATATGGACGCATCATCATATTGTCTTCATGATCAAGAATATGACAATGCCACACATAGCCGCTTCCACCAGGATATCCAAAACAATCCTTCTGACCAAGTGTAGTAGTCGGATCAAATTGGAAGAAATTTTTACCTGCTGTATTACCAACAGGAACATCTTGCGGCGCAAAACGTACTACTAATCGCGTCACCGTATTAGGGAACATCTTAATTGTATCTTTCCAACCATATTCATTTGGATCACAAGGGAATGCAGGTCCCTGTAAATATGGAGTGACATCCGGATTACCACCAAGTTTTGGGGTGCTTAAATATGATAACGGCGGTCCATATGTATACACTGTTCCAGGAGGTACGGTTGAAGGTAAATCAGAACGATACGACCATAAATTCTCATAAAGATCTCGATAAGAATTTGTACAGGTAAATGGTGGAACTATATTACCCACATAATATACCTGTCTATTCAATACTTGAAATTGAACTAAATGAATATGAATAGGATGAGCATCCGGTGTCATATTAACAATTTCCCAAATCTCTGTTGCTCCTACCTGTGGCAATTCAGTTACATATACAGATTTATTATTAAAAGGGACAGAATCTGGAACTGCTTGATCATTGTACGGATTAAGCCCATCATAACTTGTGTTATTAAGAACTACTACCACAGGTGCAGTAGAGTAAGGATCTTCTTGTTCAATCAGCACCATACTACGTGTCAAATTGGGAACGACATTTGGAGCAAGTGTTCCTTGTGGTGTCACAAAACGAACTATTTTTTTATTTCCAGTTCGCAATGTTGCACCAGGCACTGCAGGATTAAAACTACGATCAGGAGACGAAAGCGGTTTTGTCACACGGAATTGCATCACAAGACCTTCCACATCTGGATCAGCTTCCGTTCCTCCACTCGGAAAAGGTGCTGGAGCATCATTATTTAAGGTAAAGATGCCACCTTCAAAACCAGTAAAATCTATAATAATATCCATACGTTCACCCGGAGCAATAAACAAACGTGGATCGGTAAACACTGGACCCAAATTAGGATCTTGAGGAGGACATAGATCAGAAGGATTATACGTAAATGGAACAAAACTAGAAATATTTACTGGTGTATCCAATAAACCGCCATCCGTTCCAATTTGCCACATATCTGGCACAGCTGATCTATTATCTGATGTCAAAAACAATCCATACATTCGCGCATTACTTCCATCCACTAAACGGAAACGATATCGACGAGGTTCAACTTCAAGATACGGCCAACTTTTTCCGTTCACTAAAATGACATCGCCAAAAAATTCTGGAATAGCATAAGGGTTAATATCAGGGTTACCAGGAGGACCATTCAAACCTGCAGTAAGTGGATTTCCATCAGGAAAAAAAAGTTGTCCATTGGTATCAAACTGGCGATCAGCAATTAAAAGTTCAATCTCATAATCACCTCTTGGTAAAGACGGAGTAACTGAAGTTTCAGGCTCACCACGCACAAAATAAAATGCTGCTAAACCTGCAAATACATTGAGACGAGTTTCACCAAGCACATGATCATGAAACCACAATGTTGTTGCTGCTTGACTGTTTGGGTAAATGTATTTATTAGTGACATACGAAGACCCAACAATTTTATTTTTTGGCGTAAACCATGAATTAGGATCACCATCTGC
>DATAXH010000052.1:0-6836 GCA_036266775.1 Candidatus Babeliales bacterium
CAATGAAGAAACACCTCTTTCTTATTTTAATGATCTGTAGTTATTTTTGTTTTTTTGCTCACGATGAACAAAGTGGTAGCGATGATAATGCTGCTGATTCACCGCTGTTTAAATCTGCATTAGATTATTTTTCTTCACCGGAAAATAGTTTTGAAATGCCGTGTGATTTTACTCCTATTCCTGATGAGATGTTTTATCACAACACTCACAACAGTATGTATAACAATGGTGGTGTTTGTTATCAGAGAATTGGGCGATTCAGTGATGAAGATTATTTTGATCACGAATGCGTACGTGATATTATTGCAGCTGCTCCTGCTGCAATTAAAAAATTGATTATTAATTTATTGTATCCTCCCAAAAATAGAGCCGCTTTACCCAAGCGGCTTTTGCTTGTCGGTAAACCTGGTACGGGAAAAACAACACTTGCAAAAGCGATAGCTATCAAATGTGGATATGATTATTATGTGGTAGAAGCACCATTTTTGTTGAATGAATACAAAAATTCTGGTCCACAAAATTTGTTACGTGAAATATATCCACTGTTAGAATCAGGTAGAAAAGTTGTTGTTATTCTTGATGAGCTGACTGAATTAACAGATAAATATAAAAAGGAAAATGATTCAGATTCTACCGTTGCTGCAGCATTGTGGATTTTATTAGATTCATGTGCTCAATATGATAATGTTTTTTTTATTGGTACATCAAATAAAGAGAGAAAAGATTTACCTGCGCAATTAAAAAGTCGTTTTGATGAAGATATTATTACTATTCATATGCCCAATGCTGCTGCGCGTCAACGCATGTTGAACTATTATCTGAAAGATGAGCGGCATAAAATTGATCCACAATTTTTGCAATATCTTGTCAAAAAAACAGATGGTAGATCTGCGCGAGAAATTGAAAAATTAATATGTAAAGCGATACAGTTTGCCAATGTTCGAACACCGCGCCGTTACACTGTGACATGTAAAGATTTTGAACGAGCATTAGCATTGTGGAAACCATTTTATCATCCTGCTATTGTGTATGAAAAAATTGAACCACATTTGCAACCGTTCTTTAAGACTGCATTCCCTATTATTTTACAAACAATTGGTTTGATACACGGTATTTATTCGACAGAACGCGGATTTAAATTTCAGAAGGAGGCGCATGATAAGCAAATTAAGTTGCAGAAGAAATTACATAAAAAATCGATGCGACAACAAAAAGATTTTCATGATAAATCATATGCGTTGCAAGAATATTCAACTCTGTTGAGCACAATATCTACGGGGATGCAAGCTATACCATATATTGTGGTACTTGGGCTTATTCTTGCTGGAACACCTGCAGGGCCGTTAGCTGTTGCTGTTGCGGGGCCAATACTGGGACCATTGTTAGGAAATAATGATGCAACAAAAAAATAATCTTGTTGTTTATATGTTCTTCATACAATGCGCTTTTTTATTTTCTTATGAAAATTCACCCGATAATGGTAATAGCAAACATAATGCACCGCAAGTTGAAATTTATATTAACACTCCTCGTAATCTATCACCAAAAAATAGTTGGCATTTTTCTACGCATGTAAGAGAACTGCCAGATTACTCAAATCTGCAGCGAGCAGGTTGTAGTATGATTGATTATGCATCACCGGCATTACAACATCATTTCCATAAAGAGATTGTGCCTCTTATGTATAATGCAACAATTAAAAATCATTGTTGTGTTATACCCGGATATTCATTCCCTGAAGGTCTACGTGGTTGCATCAATCAATTATCACAATTTTCAAACACAGATGTAGGATTATCAGATCTTAAGAATCGCTTGGAAACGTATTGTAATCGTATAGAAAAGATTCTGTTTAAAGGTAAAAATTATGAATTTTGTGAGACCATTTCTCACTCAGATCAAGTAGCATTAATAAAAATTTATGCAGATTTTTTGAAAGAATTTTACGCGGGTAATGCTCCCTATATATTGTATAATGACCCGCATAAAACTCCTTTGATGCAGCATGTGATGTCAACAATTAATTGGCACTATTACGATGGTAGTAATATTAAAACTAAACCTCAAAAAGTAGCTCAACGGTATGCAGCATCACTCAATGGCAATCTTGGTGCAGTGTATAAAGCATTGCATGAAGGTGATATTGAACGAGCGTATAATATTGGTCAACAGGTTCAAATAGTTGGTGAAAAGAAAGAGCAAACTTCAGTTTTTAAAGTTTATCCTGCATTGCATCAAAAAGTTGGAGATGCATACGATATTTTTAAAGCAGATCGGATTGCATCCTACTCCGCTAAAGCTACGAAGGACAAGCTAGAAAAAGCTGCTCAACAACGAGCTGCTGCAGTGCAAGCGGAATGCGCATATCATGCATTACAAAAATCACATCTTGATACATTGCAACAACGTTATGATGCTGCGACGCGAGCAATTTTTAATTCTCAATCTGTTAAACAAATGCATAAGGTTACACCATCGCAAGCAACACATATTAAGTCAGATCATCTGACGCCAGACCAAAAAGGAATATTACTTGATGGTAATCATTTACAACACCATCTTGTTGAAGAAGCAATAACAGTGGTTGATGTGGTAACGAGTGGCGATTTGATTGTAAATGTAAATGATGCGGTTCTTGATCTTGCAAACAGATCATTAACTTTGAATAAAGGTGGCGATGTTGTAATGGTTTCACGCACACTTGATGCATGTTGGGCTTTGGTTGATTTCGCTAAAGATGCTGCGCAATATACTTATTCAGCATTAGCTACGCATGTACCACTTCTTGCACAAGGAGCATGTGACGGTGTTTGTGAATCATTACATGATGCAGTGCATGCACTGTGGCATCCTATTGAAGCTGCACACAATGTGGTGAATTCATTTGTTGTTGCAGGGTATTGTTTAGGAAAACTTGCGTACGCAGATTGTGTTCTTGACGCAGCAACAGATCTTTTAGAAACAGATCCAAAACAATATGAACAGATGATTCAGCAATATGCGATAGATCCCGAGACATTAGTTGCAATGTATGAATATACGCAGAAAAGCGATGTCACAAAAGATATTGCACGTGTTGGAACAAAAGTAGTTGTTGATATGATGTTGCTCCATGGTGTAACCAAAGCGGTATCAGCCATTGCTCATGAATGTTTGCCGACGTTTGTAAGCTGTATGCGCAAAGGTGGACAATCTGCAGAAGTTGCAATGACTGTTGAAGGTGTGCCAGTGCGATGCGCTGAAGAAGTTGCATGCATGATGGAGAAAATGGAAAATGCTAATGCTAAAATTTCTACTGTTATTAAAGAAATAGCCAAAGAAGCTTCTGAACTTATAAAAACATTTAATATTGCTAGATATGATGCATCAATTGGAGATTTGAAAAAGCTTGAGCAAGCAATTGAAAAGCTAAAAGATATACGAGGAGCTTTGACGAAAGATGGACCTTTATTTAAGGCATTAGAATATGGTCAAAAAGAGGAAGTGTTTAGGGATGCCAGAAAAATAGCAGAGATAAAAGGTAAGTTAAGTACGGCTCGTGGTGCTATGTATGAGGTTGAGAAGGCACTAGATTTGATTGAAATTGGCGAAGAGATTGTGGAGTTAGGAAAAAAATGCGGCGGTAAAGAATTTGATATTGTTACAAAAACAAAATTTATAGAATGTAAAAATATTGATTGGGCATGTAAGACAAGTGAAGATATGCAATATATGAAAGAACAATTTGGTATGCAAAAAAGAATAGCAAGCGATGAGGGAATGCTTTTTGAAGTATTTTCGAAACAGCCTATTCCAGAAGTTTTAAAAAATTGGTTTTCGAAGAAAGGAATATTATTTTGTGAGGATGCTTTATGAGTGTTTGTTATGCTATTTATGGAAGATTTGATCTGAAATTTACAAAACAAAATGTTAAATTAGTTGTTCAAAAAGCTTCTGATATTGGTTTTATATATATGGCTAGGGAGGATTTTGTAATAACTTCTCGTCATTTAAATGTTGATCAAGCAACTGATGTGCTATTAACGACAACAGAAGAAATATTGGATGAGGGAGGGGCGTTTTTGTACGGAAGATTTCAAGATACAGGCGTTTCAATACGAATACGTGAAGAGAATAATGCTTTGGTTTTTAGTTTTGGATCTTTTTATTATCGATGGGATAAAGATTTTAGTAATGGACAACGCATACATACAATAGATTTTGCACGATATATAAGATTAATGCTTGATGTCTGTAAAGACATAACTTTGTTAGATTTACATACATTTGCAGATAATTTAACAGATATTATTGGTGATGCTGAAAATTGCGTGGTAGCAGCTTTAGATCTTGGATTTTTTGGAGAAAAATATCCCGGGGGTCATGAAATAATAAAATTAAGTATAGAGTATCTTCTATCTAATGCAGTTCAAAATAAATTTGTTTTTTTTGATGAGTTTTTTGATAAACAACGTGAACCATTTATGCAAAATTTATATGACACGCTGAAAGCTGATTTTCCTATAAATTTATACGCTAAGAAAGATCATGTTCCTGTTAAAATTGAGATAAAGAAAGACCAACAAGGAAATGATTTTGTTTCAATTTATCCGGTAGAGCCGTATCTCATACAAAAAGGCCATGAGAGTAATGAAGAAAAGCTTGATGCATCTTTTTATGTGCAGCGATTACTTGAGTTGTGTGAAAATTTTGCAATTTATGAATTAAAGACGTTTTTTTAACTTGAAATATTTTGCATTGAAGCGGCTAGGGGTTATGAGTATTTATATTAAAATTAGAAAAATTGATAAACAGGAAGATAACAAAATTTATTATGAGGTTTTAACCCAAGATTTTGGGGGAGCTCATTTTTATTTTTGTATCGATCAAAAAAACAAAAAACTATTATTTTTTATAAAAAATGATTTTGTTGCGGCCATAAAAACCATCGATCTTTTGCAGTTGGATAAACCATTGGGCTTTTTAGATGATATAGATCAAAAAATTTATACACGGGTGGTCATGAAGGTTTCTAAAGTATTTCGAGAAAATCATTTTCCTGAGAATCTTGATTACTGTGCATAAAAAAGAATAGGGCGTTAAAGCTACAGGAAGGGCAGGATGCGTGGTAAGGGATATGTTAATATACCATGTGATTTTACGTATATTAGGACAAAATAATATTCCATATTCTTGGAATACTTTGCGTGTAGGAAAAAAATACAATCTTATTGATAATACTCAAATAGCAGATTATGCAGCTGAATATTTATCTGATCATCCACATGAAACTAATCAATATATTGCTGAACTGGTGAGTTGTGATGAAACAAAATCTATAAATGATATTTTAGAAAAAGTAGCAGATATTTTTGATGGGAAAATAGATTGTGATGATGCCAAGTGGGAGCTAGAAAAACGTAAATTACGATTTTGTATTCTTACATATCTTAAGCAACATACTTCTGATGAACGTGAATTATTAGACAAAATAGCGCAAGTGTATGATGATTTTGGTTTTCCTAAGGATATGGAAAACTTTATTTATTATATGCCTGCTAAAGATTTTAATCCTTTAGAACATTCAAAAGAAGAATGCACGGAACGATTAATGGGATTGTTTAAAGATTTTTTGAGTGATGAGAAAAGATTTTTGGCTGGAAATAAATAGTTTTATGGAATTTGTAAAATTTTTTCTTGATAAAAATTATGGAGATTATTCATCGCAACATGCTTCCAATATAGAAATGTGTATTCTCGGTAATTTTCTAACAAGTGATGTTGGTTATTATCCGTTATCTTACATTGAATATGTTTTTAATGATTGGGAAGAGTATACAAGTAGCAATGTAACAGCATTAGAAAAAGAAAATGGGTATATATTATTGACTGATTTGTATTCAGAAGAGGAGATGCCAACTGCATTAAAAATGACACGAGATCAATTTGTACAAATGCTTACAGAATGGGAGGAAAAAGTACTTAAGAAAAAACCAAAAGAGGTGATCATCAAGTGTGAAGATGAGCAATTTATTATAGAAACAAAAGATTAAGACAATATTTAGGATTTTTATGAAGCATCATGTTTGTGCTGTATTATTATTCGTTAGTTCTTTAGTATGTGCTGAATTTGATAAGTATGCTCTTTTTGAGAAAGAATATCGCATTGGTCGATTTAATGATGAAGATTCTTTTGATATGAAGGAGGCTGCAAAAATTTTACAACAGTTACCAGTTCCTGTTAAAAAAAATATGAGAAAATTACTAGATCTATCTGATAAAGATGTAATACCTCAACGATTGCTTTTACTTGGTGGGATACGAAATGCAGACACAACAGACATTGCAAAAATCATAGCACTCTATTGGGGGTATGATTATTATCTGATTGAAGCGTCTGTATTTTTGCAAGCATGTCGTGAGGGAAGAGAAGATGCCTTATTGAGTGAGGTTCGTTGTATTGCTCAAAAGGGAAAGCCTATTGTATTTATTGTTACAGAGCTAGCTGAGATGGAAGATTATTTTGGTTTGTATGCATTCACGCTACAGAGAATGGTAGATCAATGTGCAGAATATCCTCATGTTAAAGTTATTGCTACATCTGCGTTTCAACAAGAACAGCTTTCTATAATTGTTAAGGAAAAGTTTCAGGATATTGTTTCTGTTGTATGCGGTCAATCAACAGATATAAAAAGAAATTGGTTGGAAAGAAATAAAAATGCATGTATTGTTGCCGCAGGCTTTGTATTGTGTAGTTTGGCAGCAATATATGTAGGTTCATACATTTTATTTGCGACAATGCAATTGCAACAACAAAACGAAAACAGTTCTTTGAATCAAAAAATAACTGATTTATG
>DATAXH010000053.1:0-15563 GCA_036266775.1 Candidatus Babeliales bacterium
TTGTTATATTTCTCTACTAAGTTACAAAAAAGAGCTATTCGGTTTTTTGTATCAATTGCATTATATTTTTTTGTATCGATTGCACTATATGATGTATTAAACCAGCGCATGACTGTTTCCATTGTTGTTTCGGTTGGATCAAAATTGAGCATAGCGCGACCAAGATCACTTTCTTTTTGTATGTCACCTTGTTCTTTTGCTTTTTCAATCATCATAAGAATGTTATAAATGTCTTGAGAAGAACCATTCTTTATAAGTAGGCTGTATACCTTATCATAAAATTCTTTTTTTAAATCTGTATAATCACCATTTGAATAATTACTGAATAATATTTGTTGTTCACTCGTATATAGGCAACGTGTAAGTGTATTGCGGGTATGGTTAAAAGTGTCAGAACTCATTAATATTTTCAGTTTGCTGCATAAATGATTCTGCGCGGGATATTTTTTAAAGAAGATACCTTTTAATTGAGCTGCATCTGGAAGCTGCTCACTATTAATTGTTTTAAAGTTTTCGACACCAAAAATGTGAGGAAGGTTTTCATTTTTAGTGGAAAACAGTTCAAGATCAAGATCTTCTTTTGTTTCTTGAACGGTAAGTAGGTATCTTTTGAGACAACAAAAAAGAAGAGGAATGTATTTGTTTGTGGTATCACGATCATATGATTTGTAGGCATATGTTCCCATACAATCAGCAGTGATACCACAATTATCATGTGCATTTTTCATGTTCTGCAGAAGCATAAGAAAATTTGTGGTATTGATGTTCAAGTCAGGTTGTTTAATATTGAGTTCATAATCAACAAATTCATAAGCACTAGTGTACAGTTGTTCCATGAGATGTTTATTGGGTTGGGCAGAAGTAAGCATACATAAGAATGGCTTTTTCTCTTCTTGTTTAGCAGTTTTATTGATTTGTTTATACACGGTGGGAAGTTCAAATTCATTGGTAATAGTAGATTGTTTACGTTCGTAGGGCGTCTTTGAGATAGCTTCTAATTGCTCCCAATCTGGTTGCTCTGCTTTAATATAGCCAGATATGATACAGTTGATAGAAGGGAATAGATCTTTGTGGACAGTATCAGATTTGGGGCGTTGCTTTTCCATGCACGAAGTTAAAAACATGGTGGTTGCAAGCAATAGTAAGGTATACATTTTTTTCATACGATACTCCTTTTAAAAGCTTCACATTATTGTATGTTTTATAGCATGAACGGGCGTGATTGTACACCATTCTCTTGACTCCCATTAATACAAAAATATATGGTTGAAATTAAATAAATTCTAAAAAGGAAGGGATTGTGATGAATTATTTTCAAAAATTGCCAGATAAACTTCAAGGGTTATTATGCGTTGTTGCGGGCGTGGTGATGATTTTATATGCATTAGGTCTTGTTCAAAAAGGTATCAATTTTGTTGTTATTGTAATGGCAGCATGTTTGATGTTTTTTGGATATATGAAACTTGGAATACATCACAAAGTTATGCGTCTTTTGCATCATAAAAGATAAGAATAAAGTTTACGTAAAAAAAGGGAGTAGTTTTGCGCTACTCCCTTTTTTCATTGTTCGTTAAAAATATAGTGCTGGTCAACAAGTCTTTGTATATCTTCCGTACTGTTTTTGTTGAGATTTAGCAGATTATTTGTTAATTCATGTAGTTCTTCTAATGCATAATAATTTTTGTCTAATAAATTTGTATCAAAAGAATCTGGTAATGCAATATGAGTATAGTTTTGTATTTGCCAAATGCAATATTGCATACAGTCAGGAGTGATTTTATTACTGCATGTTTGAAAATATTTTTCTGCGTATATACAGAACATGGCTAAGCGATTTTTATTATCAATAGAATAATCATATTTTGGGCAACACAATAGTTTCTCCTTCAAAGTTTGTTGTCTTTCAAATGTAAGTATGGCATTACCAAGATCTTTTTCTCTCTCGATATTTTTTAAATTTTTTATCTGTTTAATAAAATCAAGATAGTTCCATATCCGTTGTTGAAAGATAGTATATGTCTGAGACTGTAGAGAATGAAACGTCTCACAGAATTCTTTGAGAGTGGAAATATGATTATATAGCTTATCTTTTGTAGATAATGTTTTTGCATTTGCATATAAATAAGGAATGATTATGTAATGTCCGTGAGCAAACATTTGTTTTGTGTTTTCTACCAAATTATCATATGCAGGGTGAGAATCAGATAGATCTTTGACGTCTAATACTAATTGCTCTTTTGAATCATGGATAGTGAGCATATATCTTTTTAAACAACTAAAAACAAGAGGAGCCAATCCGTAAGCTGCGTATCGATGAGTAAGTTTGCAATATTGTTCATAAGAAAAATTACCCATAAAGTCTTCTGTTATACCGTTATATTTTGCTGTATTCATCAGTTTAATGAGCATAACTAATTTTTTATCTCGAGTGGCATTATTGGGGTGTAGCAATCCTTGCGATTGAGCAAAATCTTCTGTGTTGTATGGTTTTGATATAGCAGTTGCGTCAAGGTAATAGAGAAAATCTCGTGCACTGTTGTGTAATCTTTCTATTAAATATGTGTTGATAGGTTTTTGATCTTTTTGAGGGCTTGATATGTTTTTTTTGTTGATACAGTCAAAATATTCTGTTGTTGAGCCTTCGATTGGTTTATACACAGGAGTAAGTTCAATTTCATTTGGATCGGTTGATACATAAACAGGAACATAATCAAGATCGGTATATTTTTTTTGAATGGTTGTACTCTTTGCTGGCCTGCTCTTTCCTTCGACAGGGCTCAGGATAAACTCCGCTTCACTGTGTCCTCCGACTTGTCCTCCGAAGCCTTGGCGAAGGAGGAAGCTTTCAGCGAAGGATGGAGCGGAGTAGAGTTGAAGGTTGTTGAGAGTATCAAAAGAATATAGTTTTGAATTTGTTGGTAGTGCTATGGATGATTGGGATTGAATATTTAAAGGTTCTGTTTTTTTACGTTCAAGCTGCAACTCCATGCATGTTGTGGAAAGTGTTGTAATGGCTGTGAGGAGAATATGTGCATATATTTTTTTCATGGTTGTTATATTTCATTCAATATTTTTTTAACAGTTTGTTCCCGTGCTGCATCATTTGCATTGTTTATGGTTGCTATATTTTCGCTTAATTCATGAAATTGTTTAAATGCATACTCATTTTCATTAAATACCCTTTTATCAAATCCGTCTGGCAAAGAAATATCAAGTCTTTGGAACGACAGGAAAGCTTTTAATTGTTTGCCAGTAGGAGTTTTTTTGTTGTATAGATTTTTTTGATGATATTGATATAGTTCTATGCATTTATATATAAGAGCCATTCTATGTTTTGTAGACATAGAAATAGAATCTTCATTTAAAGGATTGTATTTGATGCCGATAATTTCTTGTATTGGATTGTGATTGAGGATTTTAGAGAAAAAATAAACTGAGAAAAAATAATGTTTCTCAGTTTCGTTTTTATTTTTTATTTTTTTTATGTGTCCAATTTCTATATTTTTTATGCATGCAATAAGATTAATAAAATTATAAATCGAGTCATAATCAGCACATAGGTTTTTATAAGCTTCAGAATAAAAATCATCAAAGTTAGTGATGATGTTGTAATATTCTGGATAACCATTAAATAAGTTTTTTGTACCTGAGTACCATAAGCAAGTATACAGTACATAATGATTACCTGAGTATGAGTCACTATTTGCAGCTACTCTTAGCGTATCGATTAGGTTTATGTATGCAGGACAAGAAGTGAGTTTTTTCTGTATATCTTCTATGGAATAATATTTGTATTGAATTCTAAACAGTTGGGCAAGATCATTATCAAGACAAAGTTCATTATCAAGTTCATGTGCAGTAAAAGGTAATTTTTCTTTTGCAGCATTGTATTTTTTTAGGCAATGAAAATAAAAAGTTACTGGTGTATAATAGTCGCTTTGTTGAGATATAAATCTTACCATGTCATATTCACTGATACGGTGTCGTTTGACTTCATTCATGAGCGTAATGAAATTAATTAATGATTTGTGGGTAGTTATTAAAGAACTGTCAAAACGATAATCAAGATTTCGAGCAACTTGATACAGTTGCGACATGAGATCATTTTTATCGGTTTTTTTGGGATTATTGGTGCGTACCGAAGATTTTTCGTCTTGTATGTTTTTCGCATCTACATCATATATTTCATTGTATCGTTGTTCAAGTTCAAGTTGCAGTTCCATGCATGCTGTGGAAAGAGTTGTAAGAGTTGTGAGGAGAATATAAGTGTATATTTTTTTCATGACGATCTCGCTTTAATGTGGTTATTTTCAGCATCAGAATCGTATGATTTTATAGCAAATATTGGGATTGTTGTCTATGCTGTTACTCTTTTCTTACTTTCCCATCATTGATAGTGCCAGGTTGAGTAGGGTGACTACCATCTTTTTCTTTAACCTTTGTTTCAAAATAATGTCCAAATTCATCAACCTTGTACATAGTAATTGCAAAGTCGATATGATTTTCTCTAAATGCTTTTGCAATGAGTAATCGTATATCACTTGTTAGATCCCACATTTCCAAGGTGTAGGCAGAACTGACAAAACAACGCACCATAAATTCAAAACCGTATTCAGTAAAGTTATTCAGACGAATAACAGGACGAGGATTTTTAAGGACATTAGGATGCTCTTCAACTGCTGCATGCAAAAGGGCTCTTATTTTTTGGGCATCTTCTCTAAAATAGACAAACAATGTTATATCATTGAGTGCGATAAAATTACGGACATAGTTCCAGTTTTCAATTGATTTACTGACGATATAGGTATTTGGCACAATAATTGATGTGCTATTTTTTCTACGTAATATCACGGCACGTGGTGTAATTTTGCGAACAACACCCATGGTTTCTTCATCAATTTTGATATAATCACCAATTTTCACCGGACGCTGGACTAAAATAACAAAATAAGAGATAAAATCACTGATAGGATCTTTGAGGTATAAACCAATACCTAATGCAAGTGCGATGAAAGCGTTACCAATTAATGATCCCAGGCCAACGCTATTAAAGGCAAAAAAGACTGCAATAATAATAACAATGTATTGCAGAATACTATTAACAGTATGTTGTACTCCTGATTCAACTAATAAAAGATCAAAAATACGTGCAAGAACGTATTGACGAAGCGAGTATGCAACAGCCAGTCCACCAATAATGAATGCAATAATTTTGAGTAATGAGGATATACTGATTGGATGAACCGTATCTTCTAGTAGCAATGGTACTTTTAACCAGCGCTTGAGCTCAGTTAAGGTGACATCCCATCCCCATATTTTTGCCATTGCAATAAATCCGATAAAACCTAAAATCACGAATGATGCAATAATCACCAACCCAAAATAGGTTTTTGCATAAGAAAAGCGTTCTCGAATAATAGAGTCTTCTTGTGAGAAAAAAATTAATGACGTGCTTTTTTTAACAAAATCATGAAGCAGGGATAATAATTTAATGAGAATTGCCATGTAAATGGTGCCAGAAAGCAGATAGAGTACAAGTCTACCAAATCCAACATACGGATTACTCATGATGATAATGGCAACAACAAAAAACAGTATCAAATAATAATAGTGATCAACATGGCTGTGCACCCATCGCCACACATCTGAATAATCGGGAATAATACCCACAATTTGCTCTTTGGTGATTAAAAGGATGAGTGAAATTTGTAAGATAATAAAATTAATAGCAAGCAAAATATTAGAGAGTTCCGAACGCAAATGTACGGGAGATAATATAAATGCCTGACGGAAGAAAAATACAATGATGGTTAAATATAAAAGTGTAGAAAAAACAAGCTCAAATCTGCGCTGAAACTCTTCAGAAAGCAATACATAATCATATTGTTCATTGAGTAAAATGAGCATTTTCATAAAGCGTTGCGAGAGATATAACAGATAGGGAATAGAGAGCAGATAAAAAAGAATAAAAAGATAACTATCGGGAATAATATAACAGAATGATCCTATCATAATCCATATAAAAAGAGCACGGCTAAAGGCATTGATAAATACAATGAATGTGCCAAGAATAAAGCCAGTCATACTCATGAAAATACCATGATTGCTACTTTTAACGAATGTGAGATGGATAAGATCTGTTTGATGTTTTCTTATAAAAAGAAATGAACTTATTAAGAAAATAAACATGAACAATAAAAAGAGAACATTCAGCGGACGTGAAAAGCCTTCATACAAATGGGTAAGTAATATTTTGCTACTGAATTTGGCTAAATAGATACGAATATCGTTAAAGAATGATTTGGTATCAGCGATGATGTTTTTGACGCCTTCAAGGGTAATGGCGTATGAAGGACGGTACCAAATGGTACTTGCCTGGAGTTCAGTGCTGATAAAATCGATTAGCCGCACAGTGCTGTTAATTTCTGCAATGATTCCTGAATAAATACCGGTTAATTTTCCAAGAATATCAATTTCTTTTTTGATCGCTCTATCAGCATGAGAGAGATAAGCGCTGAATTGATGATGTTCTTTAATTTTATTTTTAAAAATGAGATCCGCTTGTTTTTCAGTATCTTCACGGAATGTGTTAACTCTATCAAGAATTTTTTTCAGTTGATTTAATGCATTGGCAATCGCATTGAGTTTGGTTTGATAGAGTTTACTGTTTTCTTCAGCAATTTTCTTTTTGGTTTCGTATTCTGTGCGTTCTTTAGCGATTTCTTCTTCGGTTAAAAAACCTCGTGTAGAAATTTTATGATAGGTGATTTTTGCTTCAGTTTTTATTTTTTTATAATTAAATTTTTCTTCTTCCAGTGCTAAATCGGCATCAAGTGAATCTTTTTCTTTAGCACACAGCATTACTTCTGCATTTAATTCACGGATATGTGCATAACCAACATATGAATCAGATGTTTGTTTGGGTTTTGTAGTCCATTCATCTAGTTCAGCACCCAAAGGAATAGAGAGTTGCTTACTCAATTCATTAAGTTCTTTTTCTTTATATTTTTGGAGATTGATAATTTTTTCGCGATTTTGGCGTAATATATCTTTCTGAGAAAAATAGGCTTTTTGTTCCTTAGCAAATTCTTCTTCAGTGAATGTGATATCTGCTTCACTGACATGAATTGCTGATTTAACGATGCGTAGCTGTTTTTTAAACAAATCAAGATGTGCTTTTACGATAAAAAGTTGTAAATCAAGCAATTTGATACGATTATTAACTTCTTTAGAACGTATATCGGCAAGCTGTTTTTTATATTTATACAAATGGTCTTCGAGTTTGATAATCTCTTTTTCATGTTCATCGGAGCTCAGTGCAGCATTTGTTGCAATTGTTTCAGTGTAGAGTTTAATATCTTGTTGACGCTTTTCATACTCTTCGGTGAGCGTTGTGACAATACGTTTTCTGCTTTCTCTCTCAATTTTAAGACTTTTTTCTTGATCACCTAACTGCACAATGCGTTGTTCGTAATCCAAAATTTGATTATGTAATGTTTGCAGATCATCAAAAGAATAATAGAGACGTTCGCTGAGCTTGTTCTTTTTTTTGAATGTTTCAAAATGGGGATCTTCAAGAAACGCATGTAGCTGAGCAATTGTTTCATTCAAAAGAGAGTTTGTATCATCATGTATACGTTGTGTATCCTTGAGAATCTGATCTGATTCTTTAAGTATCAGTTGTTGTTTGAGTAAAAAATCATCATCAGGATTTTTTTGTAAGCCATTTTCTATATTAAGGAGTAACGTTTTTACTTCATCAATTTGGCGAGATATTTTTTCAGTAAAAGTTTTATTAGAGTTTGCTTGCTCTGTTTGTTCTTTTTCAAGCTCTTCTAACAGTTTCTGCTTTTCTTCAATAACACCAATAAAGAACTTCTGACTTGAATCACTTTTGATAAATTGTTTTAAAAAATCTCCGCTCTCGCAAATATGTGGTATACAGAGAAATATAATGAGAGAAGCTTTTTTTATTATTTTCATGAGGTCCTATTTTCTGCTAAAAAATGAACTGTTTTAAACTCATTAGCATATGGATGCTGACAAATGCAATACCATAGCCACCTATCCAACTCTTTTTCATGTGTACTATCAATTATCAGCTCACTGAGCTCTTTTATATCAAGAGTGTTCAATTTTATGATCTGTTCTGTGCGTATTTCATTGATTTCGGGAATGCTGCCCATACTGGTAAGTAATTTTAATAAGAAAAATTTTTTAGCTTGAATAGTCATTGTAGTATGTTCGGTTGCATACAGAAATGCTATAAGGTCAAATATTTCTTTTGTGCAGTTTCCCACATAGGTAAAATAATCAATCAGCTCAAGTACATGATGAAAAAAAAGCATATCAGTTTGTGCTAATGAAAGGGGGATGTATAAAAGTATGCAATCACTGATAAAGCGGTTTGAATGTTGCTCCCGAATATTATAAGTAATAAGAGCACCCACTGATAAAGATGGCGTGGGTGCGATACATTCAATCTTTCCATGAACTTTATCTAAAATTACCATTTTAAATGGAGATGTTCTACTTTTTTTTAAAATAATACCCACAGAACCTAAAAACACAAAACCACTCCTTATTGTATGTATATAAGATTAACGTACAAGAGGTAATCCCGCTAGCATCGATTGAAAGTCATTAATATCTTTCTTTATGAATATATAATGTGCTACATTAAATTTGCAAAAAGAAACAAATATACTATTTTTTAATGAGAATTAGGGGGCTCGTATGAAAAAGTATGTCAATATATTTTGTATAATTATTACTCTTCTCATGGTGCACACAGCATGTGCTTATAATACTCGTCCACCGCGGTTAACCGTGGTGTTAATTATTGACCAGTTTGCATATCATTACATTAATAAACTGTATCCACAGTTAAAGCATGGCTTACGATATTTACTCGATAATGGTGTTGTATACACCAATGCATGCATGCCGCATGCACAACCGAGTACCGCAACAGGGCATGCAGGTCTTAATACGGGAACATGTGCACAAGATCACGGTTTTGTAACGAATGCTTGGTATGAAAAAGGAAAAAAAGTTGCATGTGACAGTGATGATTCTGGCAACGCACTTGTTTTTGCAGATGAAGGGATGCATGATTTTGGTAAATCAGCGCATCGATTAATGGTGGATGGTTTGTCTGATCAATGTGCGTTACAATCGCAACCTTTCAGTGATTTTGCCGTATATAGTATTTCTGGCAAAAGTCGTTCTGCGATTGCTACGGCAAGTAAACTTGGAAAAGCTCTGTGGTTTGATTGTAAAACTGGTATGTTTACTTCAAGTCAGGCATATTTTGATGAGTTACCTGAATGGTTACAGCAGTTTAACCGTGAACATGATATTCATAAAAAACAGTCATTTACATGGAAACCTATGTATCCACAAAGTCCGTATGCATATAATTTTTTTAATATTCATAATTATGAATACACCCGTTTACCATCCATGATTAATGAAACGTTGCCAATTTACGATGAAACTTGTAAGCATAAATATCATTATTTTGAAAGATCACCGTGTGCTAATCAACTGTTGCTTGATTGTGCGCAAGCGTGTATAAAAAAACACGTTAGTAGAAAACATAGAGATCGTTTGTTGTTATGGGTTTGCTTGAGTCCTCTTGATAAAATTGGACATAAATATGGTCCGCAAAGTATGGAAGCGATTGATATGGTGTACCATCTTGATAAGCAAATACGTCGTTTTATGAAAAAAACATTGCGCGTGATTGGTAAACATGAAGTTATATTTGCTTTAACAGCTGATCATGGGGTGATGCCTATTCCTGATCTATTGCATGCAGAAGGGTTAACCCAAGCACGCAGAATTGATCGTGTGCAATTGGTTAACAATATTAATCAAAAAATTAAAGGAAAATATGATTTTGATAACGCTATTCTCGGGTTTAAGGGCCAAGAACTTGTGCTGAATAACGATGTTGTAGGTGAACTGGATATACAAAAACGTATGACGCTTTTATATGATATTAAATGGCATGCAATGCAAGAGGAAGGAATCAGAAATGCATGGCTATTTGACGAATTGATCCATTTGCCCACGCAGCCTCATACTATTGAAGATCATCTGAAAAAACAGTTATTTAGAGGGCGAAGTGGTTCAGTGATTCTTAAAACAGAACCGTATGCGATGATTACGCATTGGAAAGAAGGAACAGAACATAAAACACCATACAGTTATGATACTCATATACCATTAATTATTTTCCATCCGGGTAAATTTGAACGTAAATATGTCCGCCAACGCGTTGTTGCATTGCAGTTGGCTAATACATTGGCAGAAATTTTGAATGTTCCTAAGCCATCTGCATCAATGTATGAAATATTACCTGATCTGTTTGATCCTGAATATAAATAAAAGCACACAAAAAAAGGGCTGGTTATTAAACCAGCCCTTTTTTTTATAAGCATACGTTTTGATTAAAGAGTGGAGAACTCAAGAAGGCAATCCATGATGCAAGCTGTGCAGCGTCATCGGTAAAGTTTTTTTTATGGTTTATATTATTTTCATAAAAGCTTTGTTTAAGTTCTTCAATAAGTCTTAAACGAAATTGACATTCGGTGATAAGAACTGCAACCGGTATAATCACACCAAAAACAGCAGTTGAGGCATTTTTGTAATCTGCAAAGAGTCCCACACTCGCTAATGATTTTGATATTGCATATGCGGATGATGAACCTGTCACATACCCAATTATTCCACCAGAGATTAACGACGTTGCATAAGATTTGCACAACCCAGCCCATCCCTTTTGTTGTAATGGGTTGTTTGTCTCATATACAACAGGCAATGCAGTTTGTGTAGCTGCGATGGCAACCAAAGCGGTTAAAAGTAAGCTTTTTTTGTTCATAAAATTCCCTTACATTATAGATTTTTAGATTATTTTTAGTTCTTTTATAATTCTATCTGGATATAGAAAAATGTCAAAGAGGCCCTAGAATTGCTTGAGATAAAAAAGGTCGGGAGTTAACCGACCTTTTTTATTTGTTTATAATTAAACACGTAATCCATGAAGAAAGGCCATCCACGAAGCAATCCATGCTGTGTCCTGGATAAGTCTTTTTCTGTAATTGATTTCATGTTCTTCGAGACCTTTATTGACACTATTTGCTAATCGTATACGGAGTTTTTTTTCTATAATTAATATGGTAGGTACTGCAGTAACCATGGCTATGAAAGCAATTAAAGCTGTTTTTTCTTTATTTTGATCTGATGTTGCTATAAGACTCAGCGTGGCTTGGAGAGACATACTGCATGCAATTGATGAAATTCTTCCGGTGAACGTACCAATCAAACCACCAGAGATTATTGATGTTGCAGTTTTATATAAAGAGTCACCCCATTCTGTTGGCGCTGACTTGTCAGAAAAAACTTCTTGTGGATTTGATTCAATAGGTAGTATATGTTGCGCAACTGATGATGCAAGTAAGATAGCCAAAAGTAAGTTTTTTTTATTCATAAGTTTCCCCCACATTACAAGTTTTTATACTTTTTTAGCTTCTATTCTAGTTGTACCGGAATATATAAGAACCGTCAAAGGGGGGCTTTTAATCGTTTTTTTGGTGAAATTAGTTCAGTCCCATATCAGCAAAAAATGCTTGGGAATTCGGTTCACGTCCTAAGAAATTATATAACAGTTCATTGGGATTTTGTGCGCCACCTTTGCCAATAACTTCAGTAACATATTTTTGACCAATTTCAGGATTAAGCAAACCATATTGTTTGATGGTTGCAAAAAGATCGAGTGCAAAAACTTTAGACCATAAATATCCATAATATTTTGCGCCATAGCCGGTTAAATGCCCAAACGATGCATAGAAATGGTTATCTTTACAGAATGCCATTTCCGGCAGCATTGTTGTATAGAGCTGTTCCATAATGGAATAAGGGAGCTTATGTTCACCTTTACCAAAATACGTAAGTGCTATTGTCGATAGATACGCTTGGCGGGAAACAAAATACCCACTCATTAAATTTTTGAGTTGGATAATACTGTTTATAGTTTCATCAGACAATGGTTCGCCAGTAATATAATGTTTACTTACTTTTTTCAAAATATCTTTGTCATATAACCATTCTTCAAGCATTTGTGATGGGAGCTCTACAAAATCAGTTTTTGTGTGTGTTCCTGATAATGAAGCAATTTCAGTTGCGCCTAAAATCGCATGCAATGCATGACCAAATTCATGGAAAAATGTTTTTACTTCTTCACGTTTAAGAAGAGATGGTTTGGTTGAAGTAGCTCCTACTTCGCCAAGGCTTCGAAGGACAGGCCTAGTAAAGTTAGCCATCACAATGGATACATCAGGAATGCGTACACCATTAAGTTTGTATGTTGAAGGAATGATAGTTGTATGTGCTGCATGACTATATTTATTAGGACGTGGAAATAGATCAAGAGCAAGTGTTCCTAAAAGCATGGATTTATCTTTATTCAATACACGTATAATGCGCACATCTTCATGCCACAATCCGCTTGCAGGAACTTCTTCGAATTCAATGCTTAAAAATTGGCGGTAAATATCAAGTAGTTCATCAATGGTGTTTTCCATCGGGAAGTATTCAGCTATTTTTTGTTCATCAAGATTGAAGTGCGTTTTTTTGTAACTGTTTTCAAGATATGCCAAATCCCATGGTTGTAGTTTGCCATCTGCGGTGAGTTCAACTGATTCTGGTAAGGTTTGAGTCAATAGTGCAATTTCCTCTTTAACTTTTTGGGATGATTTTTGCGCTAGATCATTAATAAATGCTTGTGCTTTTTCTGGAGTATGAGCCATTTGATCATCAATGTCATAATGAGCAAAATCAATGTATCCAAGCAATTCTGCAAGTTCATCACGTTTGGTTATGATTGTTTGGAGTAATGCATCATTTGTTGGATATGCACGATTATTAAATGCGGTATAAAGATTTTTGCGGGTATGCGCAATAGAACAGTTTTCCATCACTTTAAAATAGGTTGGATAATCAATACCCAGAATATAAAGACCGTTATCTGTGGTTTTGAGTGTTGCGATAAACTCTTCATCCAATCCAGCAAGGTCTTGCTGCCTTACCGTAATAGATCTATTATCTTCTGCAATATTGCGATCAAAATCTGCACATAAAGAAGCCAATTCTTTGCGAAGTGCATTTACTTGTGCCAATTTTTCATCAGAAAGATTTAATCCTTCACGTTTAAAATCTTCCATAGTGTTGGCTATAAAGTAATGTTGCTGTGCAGAAAGACTATCATATTCCATGTTGGTTTCATATGCTGTAAATGCTTTGTAAAGAGCTTTATTGCTGGATACATTGTCAACCCAAAAGGCTTGTATTTGTATATATGCATCATGTGCAGCATTGCGAATACTTGTATCAGGACTTAAAAGTTCAAGAGCTTCATACAGATGTTGCGCAATGGAAAGATTTGATAATGCAACAACTTCATCAAGAGGTTTTGCGGTATTTGCAAAGGTATGTTGATCGTCAGGAATAGCGATAATTGCATCGATTATATTTTTTGCTTCTGCAATGTAGAGTGGTGTTTTGGTTGTAATATCTTCAACCGTAAGATTAAAAAGAGAAATGATATCAGAGGTTTTAAAAGCTTTATTGATCATTTTTTTATCCATTTGTTTCGTTTTTGAGCAATAACTGAGGGTTGCTAAAAAAATAATCATTATGCTCAAAAAAAGTAAGCTTAGCTTATTTTTTTTCATATTTTTCTACTCTCCTTTTTGATTATACAATATAATTTTATAATTTTGATTCACCCAATTTGCGAATGTTCACAAATTTATTTCCTTTTGGAGCTCTTGCAAACTTTGATTCTCTCGCAGGAGCTTGTACATTTGATTCACCCAATTTGCGCAAATTCATAACTTTTTTTCCGGGGCCTTGGAGACGTTTGGAACTGTTTGTAGGGAATTGTTCAAATGCTTCTTGTGAAGAAGCGATCAAAGTTATCAATGTAGGAGGGTTTTCCATTGCTGACATTGTAGCACAGATACTTAATGCGGCGATAGCGATCATTTTTTTCATTGAATTGTCCTTGGATAATGATTTTATAGTTTTGCTTTTGAATTTTGGAGACGAGGGTTTTTATTTAGAATAGTTTTATTTGGTAAAATACCTGTGTATTGGTTGATATCTCTTACAATTTCCCATCCATTTTTATTTACAGGAGTGCTAATTTTATTGAGCTTTTTCGTTTTGGGAGAATATTTTTCAATTTTCATTCCCCACATCGCATTACCAAAGAATAAAGCAATAAAAAATATAGATTTTTTCATAGATATTCCGTTATATAAAAGGATTTATTGTACGTTATTAAAGCCTGACATAAATTTTATTTTTTGACTATAAGGGTAGAATTGTATTTTTATAACTTGCTAGAGTGCATAACAAAAAGAGGTGACTTTGAAAAGGTTGTGGTGTACGGATTTGTTTTTGGAATGATAACACCAGTTTTTTCATTTATCGTATCGAGGATTTTTAATCCTTCTTTTCTATCGGCATCTGTTTGAAAAGAATGGAGTGTAGTTGCTATATGGCTTCGATTAATAGCTTTAGAAGAAGATTTACCATGATCCATTGACCATACGGCGCTGCAAAAGCTTATAGTTGCCATGATAATGTGCTTTTTCATATCTCTTTCAACAATACTATTAATTTTACAGATATAACATTTTTTAACAGAAATAGTGTATATTGCTACATGTATAATTATTTTTATAATATATATTTTAGAAAAAATTTGCAAGAAAGAGCGGGTGGTAATTGTGTGTTTTAAGATGAAATTAATGCCCTCTTAATTGCTGCCATTTGGCACGCAGGGCAATAGCGGTTTCAAAATCAAGCTTTTCAGCAGCTTGTGTCATCTGTTTTTCGAGTTGGATGATCCGTGTTGTATTATCTTGATTGTTTTCTTTTGCGAGTGCTTCTTCTTCTGCTTTTCTCTGTTTTTTGGATTTAGAAGCTTGCGCGATAAGATATTGGATATTCACAATACTTTTAACCACCTCACGTTTTACCGTTTGGGGTGTAATATCATGTTGTTTATTGTATGCAAGCTGCAATGTTCGTCGGCGACTTGTTTCATCCATGGCAGCCTTCATGGACCTTGTAATTTTATCAGCATAGAGAATTACCTTGGCTGCTGCATTACGGGCAGCACGGCCAATAATCTGGATTAATGATCGCTTGTCTCGTAAGAAACTTTCAATATCAGCATCCATGATAGCAACTAATGCTACCTCAGGAAGATCAATTCCCTCACGTAACAAATTAACACCTACAAGACAGTCAAAAGTACCCAAACGTAATTTTTGGAGCAATTCAGTACGTTGTGGTGTTTTTAAATCACTATGCAAATAACAAACCTTAATCTGATGGTCTTCAAGATAACGCGCAAGCTCTTCTGCGAGCTTTTTGGTCATCACCATAACCAGTGAACGATAACCTGCGGCGGTTGTTTTTTTGATTTCAGAAATAAGATGACTGATTTGTCCGTTGCGTCCTTGAACCGTAATTTCCGGATCAAC
>DATAXH010000054.1:0-3748 GCA_036266775.1 Candidatus Babeliales bacterium
TCTTTTATTGTTGGAGAACTTTCTCTACCGTCCATCCCCAGCGCAACAGTTTGGACATTATGATTCAGTTGTTTTAAGTAAAATGCGATTGCTCGTCCAAGATCATATACCGCATCGATTATCAGTTCATCGTTAACTAATCCGCGAATATCATATTCACGAAATATCGTTTCCTTCATCATTACTATTATCCTTTTTCTTATTTTCTATCATTTTTTTATCATGCTGCTGTTCTTGATATCTTTCATCAAAAGCTTGTCTTGAGTCTACTGGCAAACAATCATATGATGTAAATTCACTTTCTAATCGTGTGTGTTGTTTAAAAGTCTTATAATCATCAGGAAGAGTCACCCATCGTATGTAATGTTTTCTCTCATATAGCTCCTCAAGTACATCATCCATTTTTTTCTCTTCTATCTGTTTTGATTGTAATATCGATCTGATCAATAAAGGAAAGTTCAATATCTCCATAAAACTTGCATACTGATCACCCCACTCAGTCCGCAAAGGAAAAAGATACCAACAACAGCAACATTTTGACATATCATTAAGATCAATAGAAAATTCAAGAATATCATTAGAAAAATTTGACGAAAACCCTCTAAATCCATAAAAACAAGCTCGTCCATCTTTATCAAAAAAAGGACATACATCATCTTCAAAAACAGGAAAGCAAAATTCTTGCCATAATTTGGAACTATATGTCACTCGTTTGCCATCATTAACCAAACCAACTATAGTCAATTGTAAATTTTTTGAATCAAGGGGTTTTTCATCAGAAATTGTTATCCATGCACATTTGGTAAAGTCTTTATTCCATGATCTATATCCCGTCACAGAAACTGACTTATTCCGTATAAAATCTTCAATACGCTTCTTTTGAACAGGTTTATACTCTGTTTCTGCAATTTTGTTATATGTTGTATTCAATTGAACAATATTGCGGTATATCTCATAATTGTTATGTGATGAACAATGAGTCATGACAATATCACGTGCAAAATTATGATCTTCATCATTTAATAATATGTTGGCAATCTCCATGCCTTTCATACTGCACACACAACATAATAATTGAACAACAAACATGTGGTTGAAAAAAATTGTACGCATACCTCTTCCTGTAATATATAATTGTATTCAATTGTTCTATTGTACCGTTTGCCCATTATTCTGACAAATGATCCTACAAATAAAAATCGCAAAAATAATCATTTTTTAATTATCTTTGCGATTTCATACAAACAAAATAATTTTTATTTGTCCTCTACCATGTTTTCACACTGTTGCTTGGCAAATTGTGCATCAATATGTTTTTTAAGCTCAGTTGGTAATGTATCATATGAGGAACATCCATATTCGGAAAGGGCATGTTCGGTAACCTCAGTATAATCTTTAGGAATAATCACACCATCGAGCATAAATACTGTTGAAGGTATTCCATAATCAATATAATCATGTACTTTTGTTGATTGTACAATTGCCTTTAAAAGTTTGGGCAAGTTAAGTAAATCACTGAGAGGAAAACCAAATTTCGATTCATCACATCCAATATAACATTTTCTGCTTTTTATCTCGCCATCATTATTCATTTTACATTCAATGACGGTATTAAAATAACCCAAATAAGCATCATCATCTTTGTAACGATTCGTATAGGACACAATATTGCCAACAATAAAATAAGAAACGCCCCCTTCGTTATTAAAAAATGGACGATCACCTTTTATAGCAGGCCATCTATACAGATTATATATGCCTTCTTTAACATCTATATCTTCATTTTCATGTAAGGTAACTAATGTAAGTTCCAATTTTTTTACATCAGAAATAGAAGATTTTGGAGCAGCCCATACACATTTACTATAATCTTCCTTCCATGAAAGATTATCAGGAATAATTTGCATTTTTTTTTGCGACAGCAATTGTTGAATAGCGGTGGACTTTCTACGCAATTTTTTTGCCTTTTCCGCATTCAACATACCATTCAATAATGTAGGTATAAAAAACAGCGCCAATTGCGCGCTTATGATATTTTTTGAAAACTTCTTATGCACCATTAACAATCTCCTCGCGTTATATTATTTTTTTTCCGATAAAACTGTACTGTTTTTTTCTCGCTGCTGCTCTGCATATCGCCCATCGATAGCTTTTTTTAAATTATTATCTAACTGATCATATGATGAGCAGTTATTTTTATTTTTACGAAATATATACGGTTTAAAAGTTTTGTAATCATCAGGAATAGTAATGCCTTTTATTTCATATATCTTTTCAGAGGTTGGATAATCAACAAATTCCCTCGTCTGTGTTGACCCTAAAATAGCCTTCAAAAGTACGGGAAAATTAAGAACCTTGTTGTAATCATCAGAGAACATAGAACAAACAAGACGGCATCTCTTATGTTTCACTTCACCATCAATATTCAATGAATATTCAAGAATAGTGGGGTGACAACCAATATCATATCTTCCATATCCATAATAAAAAATAGTTCCTTCATTATCAAAAAATAGATATCTCTGATCATCTATAGCTGGATATTCATACCCTTTCCACGTACCTATTTTAATGTTTATCTCTCTATTCTTATCCCATCCCACCGATGTCAGTATGAGTTTTTTTTCACCCAATCGAGAAGGCTTATGTTCAACAGTTCTCCATGCACATGCACTAAAATTTTTATTCCAAGAAATGTGCTCAGGAACCATAATCGAACAATTATCTTGCAACAATTGTTTAATATGCTTTTTATCTTGTCTATATCTGTCTTCTATAAACTTATTATCTTTCTTACTCAACACTGCAATCGCTCGATGTGCATCATAATTATCACGCGATAAACCATTCGTTATAATCATATCCCATAGTCTTTGTTCTTTATTTTCAGCACTCAACATGCCAAATAACGACACACTTTGCATGCTACATATTACCAACATTAACAATTGCACTCTTACATTATGCATATTTATTTTTCCTCTGAAACTTTACTATTTTTCTCGCGCTACTGCTCTGTATAATGATAATCGATAGCTTTTTTTATCTCATCTTCTAAATCATATGAGGTATAATTATCATAAATACCTCTATACAATCCCTTTTCTAGCTGTTCCAATTCAATTCTTTTTTTAAATGTCTTATAATCCGCAGGCAAAGTTACTCCAGTAAGATGATATTCTTTCTCCCAATCAGGATGACATCCAGATCCGCCCGTTATATACATTACTTTTGATTGTAAAAATGCTTTCAATAATACAGGGTAATGCAATAATAGCAGAAAGCTTCTACCACAATATGATTCTGGATCATTAGGATGTTTCAAATAATAAAAATAATGACAATAACATTTGGGATTACCGTCACAATCAAGACAATATTGAGCAAAAGAAGGAAAAGTTCCAGCACATGTTGAAGTTACTCCATATCCATAAAAACAAGCTCGTCCATCTTCATCAAAAAATGGACGAACATTATCTTCAAAAATAGGGAAATAAAAACCTTTCCATACAGCAGACTTTTCTATTATGTCGTTATTAACCACACTCACTAAATTTAATTGTAAATTTTTTGCATTAGTGATATTACCAGTATACATAACCCATGCATATGCATTAAAGCCTTTATTACATGATTTTGTACCAATTATAGACAGTGGCTCTATAGTTTCAAATTTTTCTTTTATATATGTTTCAATACGTTTTTTATCTTGCCTGTATCTGTCTTCTATAAATTTATTATTTTTTTT
>DATAXH010000055.1:0-6077 GCA_036266775.1 Candidatus Babeliales bacterium
CGCAATAATTCTCTTCATCATTTGGTAATTGGTAAAGGTTCATATATACCGTTTAATGATACCATAATTATTACCGCTGAGCCTGATGGAACTATCTATTTTGATAGCAATAATAATGATGATAGACATTGGAAGACACCAATAACTTCTGATTCTGAAGAACAAAAATCAATCGCTATTATTGGTTTATCAGAATCTGGATTTAGAGTTCAATTTTCTAAAGATAATACATCTTCATCAGATTCAGATGATCTATCAGATTCCGACAAAAAATAATCCCCTTTGTGACCATGTCAAAAAATGGTATAATAGAAGTATAAACAGATATTTTTATTGAATATTTATACCACTGTTATAGGGAAAAATTATGTTTTTTACACCACCACCTCCAGAACCTCCTAAAGCTCCTATTGTTACTGTGTGGGTCCATGGTACAAAACCTGACCTTCCTCCTTTTCTTGCAAAAATGACTAAAAACATAACTCTTCTTCTTTCCGATGACACCAAAGGTTTATGTAAAATTGTTCAATCGGAAACATATCATTATCCTTCTCTGCGCGCTCAAGCGCTTACAACAGTTGATCCCATACATTTTAATGCTGAACATTTTTATACTTTTGGCTGGTCAGGTAATCTTAACTTACTAGCCCGCCAAAAAGCTGCTTATGATCTTTTTTATGCTCTGAAAGATCTTACCCTCACTTATCAGGAGCAATATGGCTACACTCCCGAAATTATTCTTATTTCTCACAGTCACGGTGGCAATGTAATTCTTCATTTAGCAGAAATCGATGACCCGGCAGGATTTAAACTTTCCATATCTAAAGCTATATTACTTGCTTGTCCCGTTCAAAAACATACTACTCATTTAGTTAGTTCTCCTGTTTTTAATCGTATTTATTCACTCCATTCGCATACCGATATGATTCAAATTGCTGATATGCAAGGCTTACGTCGTAAAGAAAAAATAAAAAGGCCTCTTTTTTCTAATCGTCACTTTGATGCACATCCTAAAATAGCTCAAGCGTCAATCCGCTGGAAAAAATGTCCTTTATGGAACGAAGATGATCTTGCGATAAATAAATTAGCCCTTCAAGGACTTATTAAAGCGCTCAATACCCTCAATTATATTAAAAAAAGTCGTGGACTTTTTCATGTTGAATTTGGATTACTTCCTTTTGTGCGTCAATTGCCTGCTATTATCGAACAACTTGATAATTTATTTGATACCGGTAGCAACTGTTCTTCCCACAAAAATGAAGACATTATTATCGAACTATAATTGACATATCTTTGTTTTTTTTCATATATGTAGGATATGAAGAAAAATAAAGGTAGTTTTTTTCTTTTTTTTGCACTCATCTCTTTACCAGGATGTATTCATCGAAGACACGTTGATCGGCAAAAATTACATATCGATATCCCCTCACCAAACTCTTCGGTCATCCTGCCTGACCTCCATAGCCTTAGCAAAAAAGAAAGCTCATCACAAACTCTTCCCCCTATTACTATCTGGGTCCATGGAACCCTCATTATTTATACACCGTCATATCACAAAATTTTTGGCAAACAGGAATGCATGCTTCATGTTTCTACGTTCCCTAAGGGGCACCATTTCCGAGAAATTGCTGAAACTATTGCTCACCATGATCCAGAGCATTTTCCTTTAGAACAGTTTTATGTTTTTGGTTGGTCAGGAAAATTACGACAACAAGAACGGGAAAAAGCTGCTGTAGTTTTGCATCAAGAAATCATTGCGTTACGAGATGAATATGAAAAAAAATATGGCCAATCACCAACCATTCGCATTATCGCGCACAGCCATGGTGGCAATGTTGCGCTCAGTATGGCAAAAATAAAGGATGCGCATCATCCGCTTATCAAATCACTTATACTCCTTGCATGCCCGGTACAAGAAAGAACAAAACATCTCATCTGTACGCCTATGTTTAATCACGTCTATTCACTCTACTCAAGTTTTGATGTTGTACAGATACTGGCGCCCCAATTTAGGCGATTATGCACCAAATTTGAATGTCCTCAAAAGCATCACAAATATCACTATAAATTTATGCCGTTCTCCAACCGCATATTCCCAACCTATAGCCATCTCACACAGGCAAAATTGAAAATCAATGATTTACCTATTTCTCATACCAAATTTTCCAGCACAAAATTTGTCGCCCTACTTCCTACAATTTTGCAAAAACTCGATTCCTGGCATGAAGAAACCCTCTCCAATAACAGCATTTCCAAGCATAAGCTGCTCTGCGTTTATAACAAGTAAAATTGACAATTTGAATGATTTTGGTATGATATATAATATCAGTCACTATGATCATTCTATTTTAAATTTTTCTCTTTTCCGTTCGCACTGAGCTTGTCGAAGTGGGCGAACGTCATTATTTTTGTCACTTTTTCTATGTTCGTATGCTTCGACAAGCTCAGCACGAACGGGAGCATATAATTATGCATAAAATAATCGCGTTGCTTTTTACGCTACAACTTCATGTATTACAATCAATACAAATGCCATCATGCCTCATGGAATTCAACAAAGGGACTGGTATAAATTATGTTCAAAACTGTAAAAAAATTGATGAATATATCAAAAAAATCGAGCTTTTACACTGTTCTCATAACAATAAAGCTGAAACAATCAACTCTCTTCAAAATCAGCTAGCTACATTTGAAACAGAACTTTTAACAGCAGAACAAAAAGCACTTCTCGCAATTAAAGAAAAATACCAAGTAAGCAATGATATATGGCAAAAATATACAGCTGACCTTCATCGCATGAAAACGATTTATACAAAAAACATGCAAAAGGCTCACCCTGCTGCTATTCATGATCCAAACATCCCTGCCAATATTCTTGAAACACTTATTGCTCTTTTACAACACAATGGAATTAATCCACAAAGTGTTCATATCAAAATGGTAACTGATCAAAAAGAAATTGATGAAAATTCAACTACTATAGCTCAAGCAAAAAGTTATGTAACTTTTACCCTTTCAGACAAATCAGAACAAAACTTTATTTCATACAATTACGAATCACCAACTATTGAAATTTTTCCCCAAATGCTCACAAAAACATCAATGACTAATATTATGAGCACCTGCGCACATGAAATCCGACATATTATCCAACATCATTCGCTAACAAAAAGTATTCTTCGTATATATCTTCGCCATTATTACAATATTACTTATACAGAATTAGAAGCGACAGATGAACACCATAAACTTGCACAAATTCATGAAGCACAAGCAGAAATTTTATCCGCTATCAAAGATCCCAAAATAGCTGAATGTTTAAAAATAGACCGTCAAGAAACGTATTATCCTGGTCATCTTTATGAAGAGCACTTTTTCCAAATAGCCTACATTGATATGCTCTGGAAAACTCACGAAGGGCTTGAGTATTTTTCAGCACAACAGTTTAGTACAAATATTTAAGGTACAAACATAAAAAAATCAAACCTAGCACTATGGTTTAATAACAAACAAGTACAATTAAAAAAAGCCCTCACCATAACTTAAAATTTTCAAATTATGCCCATAATAAATCAAATCAAAAAGAAATAAAAAAAGTTGATGCACCTTAAAGCCCCTTGCTATAATAAAAACATATAAGTACCTTTAATTATATAGCAATAAAGGAGTCCAATATGAATGAAGCAATAGATATAACAAAACTTATTAAAGCACAAAAAATTTTTGAATCATTCCGTCAAGGAATGGAAGATGATAGAGATAAGGCAGGAGCAATTCAAGCTTTTGAATTTTGTTATGAATTAGCATGGAAAATGATGAAACGTTTTTTGACAGCTCGCGGACAAGAAACAGGATCTCCAAATGATACGTTCAGAAAAGCGGCGATAGAAAAATTAATTGATGATCCAGAAATATGGTTTGAATTTCAAAAAAAAAGAAATTTAACTTCTCATACATATAATCATGAAAACCTAGAAATAATTATTGCTATTTTTGATCAATTTTCTCATGAACTTAACAAATTAATTGAACGGTTAAAGGCGATTTCATGATCTATATGGATAAACGACACTTGGATATTGTAAAAAAAATACTCAAAAAATATTCTTATACTTTTTATGCTTTTGGCTCCAGAACAAAAGGAACTCAACGTCCTTTTTCTGATCTTGATATATGCTTTATGGAAAATATTCCCTGGAACATACGTTCTCATATTGATGAAGATTTTGAAAAATCAGATTTACCTTTTACCGTAGATGTAATTGATTGGAATAGCTGTGATGAAGATTTTAAATCAAAAATCAAAAATGATCTTATTCAAATTTCTCCATAAACATCAATTTAACTTTTTTCACAATCAGTAACAGCATTAACCCCCTTAAACACCAATAATTCTTCAAAAATAATCCTTTACTATGCCCATAAACTTGTACCAAATGGTAAATAGACTTTACATTTAGTCCGACTATATGTAAAATTGACTTTACATTTGGTACAAGTTTAAAAAGGGATAAAAAATGATTATTCAACGCCCCTTTTGGAAAAAATTAATAGAAAATGCCTGGAAAGAACGTAATATCATTTGGCTCATGGGAGTGCGTAGGATCGGAAAAACCAGCCTTTGCCATAATTTTGAAGATATTACCTATTTTGATTGCGAACTACCCCGCGTACGTGAACTATTGGTAGATCCTGAAGGTTTTCTGGAAAGCCAAAAAGGTAAAAAACTTGCCCTTGATGAAATACATAGACTTGATAACCCTTCTGAATTGTTAAAAATCGCTGCTGACTACTTTCCTGATATCAAAATAATTGCTACCGGATCATCAACGTTAGGCGCAAGCGCCAAATTCAAAGATACATTAACGGGAAGAAAGCGTGAGGTGTGGTTAACACCTATGCTTTTGGAAGAAATGACTTTGTTTGGTAACCCAGACATTAAACACCGATTTTTATTTGGCGGCTTTCCCGCATTTTTTACCAGAAAAAAATTACCAGAATCTGACTTTAATGAATGGATTGATGCATACTGGGCAAAAGATATTCAAGATCTTTTCAACGTTTCAAAAAGATCTGCTTTTCAAAAATTTACTGAACTGCTACTCGCAAATAGTGGTGGTATATTTGAAGCAACACGATTCACTGCTCCTTGTGAAGTAAGTAGACCAACACTCTCAAATTATTTAGAAGTCCTTGAAGCAACATTTGTTGTACACGTTATTCGACCATATTCAACACACAAACCAACTGAAATTGTGATGGCTCCCAAAATATACGGCTTTGATACCGGTTTTATTTGTTACACCAAAGGATGGAGTTCTCTCCGCGCAGAAGATAATGGTTTTATGTGGGAACATTGTGTTTTAAATGAGTTGCATGGCCATTTGCAAACACGTGCAATTAACTATTGGCGCGATAAACGTAATAATGAAATTGATTTTGTTATCAAACATAAAGCGGAAAATAATATAACGGCAATTGAATGTAAATTTAATTATTCATCAGAAGATCATTCAATTCCGCATAATATCACAAAAAACTTCGAAGCTTTCCGTAATCTGTATCCTGGTGGAAATAATTTTGTTGTGGCGCACAACATTACAACATCTTTCACTAGAAAACATGGAGATTTAAAAATTACTTTTGTTAATCCCTATGATCTAATCAAAAAATTAATGAAAACTTAAAGTTGTAGACCCAGCTATCCTCAATACATTATATTTATAACAAGAATACAATAACAAATATGTAAAAATGAGGAATTATATGAAATTTTTTTATCTCTATTTCTCTCTGCTTTTATGCACACCCTCTCTTTTTACTACAGAAAAAATTACTACAGAAAAAAAAACAGAGCAAAAAAAAGAGCTCGAAGAAAATCTTCTCAAAGTTGCAACAGCATCTGTTCTAGGATTAGGAACTAATTATATTTTAAGCTATATGTCAAGCTATGCGCATGAACACGGACATGTAATCGCTAGTGGAGGGAAATACACTAGTACAATTATACCTACAGGTGACATTTTTGCACCATGGATGGGAAAAACTGAAATGTCATACCCCTCTAATCTTCTATT
>DATAXH010000056.1:0-7407 GCA_036266775.1 Candidatus Babeliales bacterium
GTGAACCATGCCAATATTTACTCATATTTTTTAGTATGCCCAAAGAGCCGGCTCTTCGCAATGCTATAACTGCATTGCTCCATCGCCTCCATTATGACTCGCATTCATCCCCGGCTTTGAAAAGCCAGGGTTTTCTGCTCAGTTAAATAAAAAAAGCACCAATAGTTCCTAAATCAAAAAAAGGATCATCTTGAGCCGCATCTTCAAAATCTATAATAAATGGCTGATGTCCTGAAAAAATAATATTATTCGGATTAAGATCACGATGTGTTGGAGCGATAATCGTTGAATGATTTTTTTTAACTGAGTTAAAAATATTTTTTAATGTTTCATAATGGATTGATTGTGGAATTTTATGTTCTTTATATAACTGTTCCAATTGCTCTTCTATTCTGTTGATTATAGGACTACTGCTACTCAATAAAAAATCTGGACCCGTGTGCATTTTCTGTAGAACTTTACCTAATGATATATATAACGAATCATTCATTCTATCAGCTTGTGTCAAAGAAGTTGGTTGAATATATTCCATAATAATCCAGCCTTCATCCACATCTGATGCATATAGCTGAGGACTCCATCCTCCATCTGATGCAATCTTTTGAGCGTTAATTTCTCTTTCTTTTTGTGCTAATGAACGATGTTCAATTAATCTAATAACGTAACTTTTATCTTTACTATCCACTTTATACAATGTTGCTTCTGATCCACCCTTAAGAGATGTTATCTTAAGATCTTTGGTACCTGCCAAGGTATATAAAGTTTCTAATGCAGCTGTTTTTGATAGTACCGATGGAATAGCAAATCTTCTTACATGCCATGTAAGTAACGCAACAATACCTATTAAAAATACAGAAACGATAAACAGTTTGATCCATATTTTCAGTTGTTTCATCGTTACCTTTGGCAATTACATTAAAAAGAGTTGATCTGAAATTACAATTTCCCCAACAAATCAGCAAAATATTGTGCCTCCTGTGCACTATCTTCCGCTTCGGTGATTGTCAGGCCAACAATAATAGCATCCGGTCGCAGGGCAACAATTTTATCAACATTCTCACGATTAATCTTTGCAGAAACAAAAATAGGCAAATTACTATTGCCTTTTATCAAATCCCACTTATCAAGAAAAACGAGCGAATCAGTCTCATTATAGGGTTGGTGAAACAAAAGTGCATCAGCACCAATATTTTTTGCTTCCAATGCTGACTGCCCTACCGAATCTGAATCAATAAGATCAAGCATTACTTTAATATTTGCATTATGCGCAGCGGTAGTTGTTGCATGAATAACATTTGCAGATGTTCCGGCCATGACCGTAACCCAATCTGCTCCTGCATCAGCAAACAAGTCGACAACTTCTTTTCCTCGGTCAACAATTTTTGTATCAGCTAAAATAATTTTATCAGGAAATGTTTCTTTGAACTGTTTTACGGCATTTGTGCCGTGATGATAAATGAGAATTGTCCCCACTTCAATAATATCGGCATATTGAGCAACTTTTGAACCAATAGCAATCGCCTTATCTAAATCAATAAGATCAAATGAAATTTGTAACTTCATATCACGTTCCTCAAAGAATGTGGAATAATGCCCATCTAGTATAACAGGATTTATAATTTAAAAAAATGAGGTCCCTTTTTAATCGACAATATGAGTAATCATTTTGAGCGGTTCACGCTTCTCTTGTGTATCAACAGGTTTGAACAAATGTCGGACGGTCAGCATATATGTATCATTTTTCACGATATTAATTCCTTTTTTTACAGAGATATCTGGTAATACAAGATTTGCTGTTTCATTAGTAACTATTTGCCCCGTAGGCAATGTAATATTTTTTGGATCAGCAGTGATGACAATAGCAGAAAGTGGAATGACATTATTTTCAGGCAAAGCAATTTCTTGCGTATCCCAATATGATCTTCCCGTTTTTTCATTATGCTGTAATTCACATGTATACATTTGTGCTGGTATACCTGGTATCAGTTGCCAATGCAAAATAGTGTTTTCAAATAAAGCAATAGGTGCCATTTCTGATGTCACTAAAATAGTAACGTTCGGTTTTTGATGTTTTCTTGGTAATACAACTTCACCGTTATAGCTTGATGCTGTCACATACCCAGCATAGGTAACTAAAATTCCTGCAACCGGAGCGTGGCTGACAATTCCATGCACCGTGTGCTTGGCTAATTTGCCGGGTTTTCTGATATTTTTATGAACCTCGTGCATGTCCACAAATGGACGAAAAAAAAAGGTAATTGTAGGATCAGCTACAACCCTCATACAGAACAGTAATGGCGCTATAAAAACATAATAATTTTTTTTCATATACCGCCCCACAGGTAATACAAATTGTATTTTGCTCATAATCATGTTACCATAAACCAAAATAGAAAAGCTATATTTCAAGGGAATAAAAGTGAACAAACAGCATCCAGAGAGTAATAAATACACCTTAACAAAATCCCAAACTGAGACATTCAACCGATATCTCGAGCTTTTAATCGAATGGAACAATAAATTCAACCTTACTGCAATCACTAACCCTGCTGATATTATGCAGTACCATTTTAATGATTCTCTCGCTTTATCCGAATGCGTTGATTTCAATACCGTACAATCAACCGCTGATATTGGCACAGGAGCCGGATTTCCGGGCATTCCTTTAAAAATTCTGTTTCCTCATCTCCAGACCATACTTATTGAAGTCAACAACAAAAAAAGAACATTTTTGGAACATATTATCAAAGAATTCAATCTTGATAACGTCATTGTATATCCTCACGATTGGCGCACTTTTTTGCGTGCCACAAATTATAATATAGATTATTTTTTTGCCCGCGCATCACTCCAACCAGAAGAACTTGTGCGTATTTTTAAACCCACATGTTTGTACAAAAACAGTACTCTTGTATACTGGGCATCACAACAATGGGTTCCCGGAAAAATCGAAGCTCCTTTTATACACAAAGAAATACCCTATACAATTGATAATAAACAGAGAAAATTTGTTTTTTTCCAGCTACCGTCTAAAGTTTAAAAAATTAGGTTGCAACATGACAAAAAATTTCCTCTATCGCTACTTACATACCATCTATCACGATGAAAAAGGTGAAAAATATAGCACGCTCCTCCGTTATTTCTTACCTGAATTCATCACCAATTTTTTATTATATGCAATGCCATTTTGGCTTGATGCAGCATTCATTGGATCTCTTGCTTCAGTGCATACATATGCCACCCTTGGCGTCACCAATAGTTTCCTCCATTTAATTATTAAAGTTGGTGAAGCGCTTTCTGTAGGGACCGTTGTTATTAGTGGTCAATTTAATGGACAAAATTCTTTTGAAAATGTCGGTCGTACTATTCGTGATGCTTTTTGGCTTACCACCATTGTTGGCATACTGTTTGGTAGCGCTCTTTTTTTTGGTGCATCTACTATTTATGCATGGTATGGCGTTTCTGATGAAATCATCGCTTTAGGAGTGCCGTTTTTACGCTTACGTGCCATCGGCGTTCTCTGTATGTTTATTTATCTTGCATTAGTCGGATTTTTGCGTGGTATCAAAAATGCCCGTACCCCAATGAAAATTTTTATTTTTGGATCAGTGCTTTTTGTTTTTTTTGATTACGCACTTATTTTTGGAAAATGGGGATTTCCTGCAATGGGGCTACAAGGATCAGCAATTGCGACAATCATTCAATACGGGAGCATGATGACCATTGCGCTTGGGTATGTATTATGCAATGAAAAAAACCGTAAATATAGTATCAAACTTTTTTCCGCACTTACCGATATTTCCTATGTTAAACATCTCGTTGCAGTATCATGGCCTGTCATGCTTGATAAAGCAGTTATGGCATGGGCATACGTGTGGCTTGGTAAAATGGTTGCAACAATGGGAACCAATGGCATTGCAGCTGCATGCGTGGTGAAAGATATGGAACGATTTGCATTTTTACCCGCGCTCGCGTTTGCACAAGTTATTACATTTTTGGTGAGCAATGATGTAGGCATTAAAAACTGGGAAGGCGTTAAAGTTAATATCAAAAAAACAATGATTTTAGCATCCGGAATGGTATCAATTGTTCTGGGATTTTTTATTTATAAACGAGAATATATCATTACTATTTTCGATAAAAAAGGTGATTTTACCGATTTGGCAATGCAAGCGTTTCCGCTTCTGAGTATATTTATTATTTTTGATCTGATACAATTAATCCTATCTGGAGCGCTGCGGGGTGCTGGGAATGTCCGTATTGTCATGATCGTAAGATTCATTACCTGTTTTTGCTATTTTGTTCCTATGTCGTATCTGTTATCAAAAATGACATTCAACAATGAAGTAATAAAACTTGTTCTATTATACGGATCATTTTACCTTGGCAATGCATTAATGAGCATATGGTACATTAGACGGTTCCGCAGTGAACATTGGAAAACACCAACGGTTTAAAGGAAATTTATGGCACAACTTATCACCAAAGAAGAAATTGAAAAAATCGCACGCTTATCACACATAGAACTTTCTGAAACAGAAATGATTAATGCTATGAAACATCTGGAAGCTGTTCTTGGATATGCTGCACGCGTACAAGAAATAGCAAAAGATATTAATGTCCCCACATTAAAAAACAAGAATGTCGAACGTGAGGATATTGTAATCCCTACCGATGTGCAACCTATTCTTGCGCAAGCACCAGAACGTGAAGGTGATTACTTCGTTGTTCCAGTTATCATTGAAAATCAATAACAAATAACGTTCGTTTCCTTCGACCCTGCTTCGTTAAAACTTCGCAGGGCACGCAAGAAAGAGCGTTTACTGCTGAGCCTGACGAAGCATCAGGACGAACGGGAGAAAATATTTACCATTACCGTTCGTGGTGAGCCTGTCGAACCATATCGAACGGAAAAAATAAATTTTTCATAGGAATATCGTGAGCATCCATCCATTTATAACAATCCAACAATTAGAAGAAAAATTAACAAAAAAAGAGATCACTCGAGAAGAAATTCTCGAATTTTACTTACGTCGATTTGAAGCATTTGACGGTGAAATTGGTTCTGCATTAGAAATATTTGATAAAGATTCAATTTTACAAAAAAGCAATAATCAAAACGGTGAACTGTTCGGCATTCCTGGTCTTATTAAAGATAACATCTGCCAGCAAGACCGCATAACATCATGCGCATCAAAAATATTAGAAAATTTTGTCGCAACTTATGATGCAACCGCCATTGAACGATTAAAACATGCAGGCGCATTACTGATTGGTCGGGCTAATATGGATGAATTTGCTATGGGAAGTTCAACTGAAACTTCAGCTTTTCAAAAAACGCACAATCCATGGGATAAATCTTGCGTGCCAGGCGGATCAAGTGGTGGTTCGGCAGCGGCAGTTGCTGCAGGACTAGTGCCATGGGCACTCGGCTCTGAAACTGGTGGATCAGTCAACCAACCATCAGCACTCTGCGGCATTGTTGGATTAAAACCAACCTATGGATTAATTTCTCGATATGGATTGGTTGCCTATGGATCTTCTCTTGACCAAATTGGTATCATGGCTCGCACTGCATATGATAATGCTCGTGTGCTTTCCGTGATTGCAGGAAAAGATACAAGAGATGCGTCTATGCAGCAAAAAAACAAACAAGATTATACACAAAAATTAGATGGCACATTGCCAAAAAATTTACGCATCGGCGTTGTGAGCAACGCCCTCCATGCCGAAGGCGTGGAACCTGAAATTGTACGCGCAATTGAACAAGTACTTAAAGTTTTTGAACAACAAGGCGCTTCAATTAAGCACATGCAACTCCCTACACTCGATTATGCTGCAGCAACCTATTTTATTATCAGTCGCGCGGAAGCTGCATCAAACTTGGCTCGCTTTGATGGAGTGCGTTATGGATTACGAAACAAAAAAGCACAAACTCTTTCAAAAATGTATTTCAATACGCGTCATGATGGGTTTGGTGAAGAAGTACGCGCACGTATTTTAGTCGGCAATTATGTACTTTCCGCTGGACACGCAGGACAGTTTTATAACAATGCAAAAAAAGTGCAGCGTTTAATCAGTCACGAATTTACACAAGCATTTGCAGATGTTGATGTTCTCGTGATGCCTGTGCATCCAGCCCCTGCATTCAAATTTGGCGCGTTTGCAGACAATAAATTACAACTCGACCTACAAGACTATTTTACCTGCGCAATGAATTTAGCAGGCATTCCATCAATTTCATTACCATGCGGACTGACGAGTGGCAACATGCCAATCGGATTTCAAGTTGTTGGTCCCCATTTATCTGAAGAACTGTTGTATCAAGTTGGTCATGCGTTCCAGCAACAAACGGATTGGCATACTAAAACTCCCGCTGGATATTAAAAACTATCGCAACAACTCAAAAATAAAAAAAGAGTCCTGAGAAAAAACTAGGGCTCTTTTTTTATTTCTTTCCCATTTTCCAATCTGCTTTTTTCAAAAACAAAAACTATTATTGCTAATTGAATTTCCAATATGATATTATCATAATGTAAATTTATTATTTATATAATCCAAACAGGATATTACTATGAGAAATTATATATTTTTTATATTCATCATCATAAATATTCTACAAAGTAACAATTTAATGTCATGCCCTTGTGAATTTTCACCAGATGATAAACGACCATTTTTTGAACAGTATGAAATAGAAAATAATAGCGATAGTGCACAAAAAAAGGATGAGAAATCATGAAAAAAATAATGAAGAATTTAAAAAAGCGCTCGAAGATATCCTTCAACCTGCCTTCGTTAAAACTTCGGCAGGCACGGCAAGTTCTAGGCAGGTGTTTACTGCTGAGCCTTTGTCGAAGCATCAGGACGAGCGCAAGAGGATCACTTCTACTAATCTTTCTATCAATAGCGCCAATTTCTGCAGGCATTTATTGTATAGATAATGAAGAGCATTCTCTTGAATGTCCTTGCAATTGTGATGTAATCAAAGGAAGACATTGCATTGATTGTATGCATTTACAAGATGCGCGGCCTCTTACTATTATAAAACACAACAACAAGGTAGTAACACAAAGATCAGATGTATATACTCCGGAAGATGCACATATGACGCTCAAAAAACTTGCTGTACGATATTTACAGAATAAATGAACACCCCTTTTACAAAAAGATAGCCTCTCTTGTAAAAATAAGAGAGGCTATCTTTTTTAAACAATATTTTTTACGAACAAAGTCGACTGTATTGAATAGATATTGTTGATAGATATAAAATACCACTATATTCATTAGCTGCCGGAGCTATTCTTCCAACAGTAATAAATGCCCAGTCATTATCAACTATTTTTGTGATATCAAGAGGAATAGAAACACTCACATGCCTCATATTTGCAGATAACGATGGAGTTG
>DATAXH010000057.1:0-1501 GCA_036266775.1 Candidatus Babeliales bacterium
TGGATAAATATCCGGATCATATGTATCAAATCCCTGCCCAAATTGTGGCCAGTTTAAAGGATTTGCCCATTGAAAACTTAAATCTACCGTAAGAAATTTCTGCAATAATGGTCCATTCAAAGATCTTTCTTTTAAATCCAAAAAATTACGCAAATCATTTTCAAACGTTACTTTTGATCTATTCCATCGCTGTGCAACTATTGTATGCGCTGGATATGAAGGTCCATACGTTTTTTTACCATCAGATATTTCATAACCCCATTGATAGGTACCTTTACGTGGATTTATCGTAAAAACTGATTCACCAGTTTCTACACTATGATACGTAACTGATTTAGGTAATTTTTTGTAAAAAGATTTTGGAAGTAACTTTTGTTGAAATTCCTTAGCTTTTACTGTTAATTTTTTTGTTCCATCAACACGACTTCCATTAAATAAAGGGAGCGGTTCAACAAACTTTGGAATGCTTGCTCCAGCAATCACATATTGCATGATTTGCTGATTAGCGAATGCATGAGAAAAAATCATTCCTAATGCAATATATATTTTATTTTTTTTGTTCATGTACATGCTCCTTTTCATTGTTTTGAGCAAGATTCACTTTTGAATTTTTTTTAGGAAAACCTGGATGAGGTAATTTTCGAGGCCCTTTTGGCAACGCCCGCCGACATCGAGGACACGCAATGCTGGTATTGAACAGTACGTCAATGCCAGAGATCAATATACTGATCCCCAGCATGTATGATACAATCTTCATGCTCCATTTCCTTTTTTATTGAGAAGATTTTAATAATTCTAAAAAACGATTTTTAATATTTACAGTCTCAGCTTTTTCACAGACAGTACATGCCCCAGTTTTTTTTTCTTCAAGATCATCATAGTGATCCATAAGCATGCCAACAAAATATACCAATTCACCTCGAGCTTGTTTAAATGCTTGACGAGTACGACAATCATGAGTCTGTAAGCATTCCGTTCTTGCATTAATAAAATTTTGTTCACATTTTTCAGCTTGAACAAAAAGTTGCGGTCTTTCTTTTGCAACTTTTCCGGTACATTCTGATATATTTTTTTGTGCTTCATGACTATAATTATATGAACAGCAGGTAACAAACAAAAATGACGTTACTAATCTTCTTTTAAGTATCATAGACAATCCTTTTTTTAAATTTACTGTTGATCTTAATAAAGAAGAATAACAACGTCAATTCAGTAATTTTTTATCTGTGATCGATAAGTGATAATGTCCTCATTATAAGACAAATGAAAATGTCCTCTTTTAAGGTAAGCTGAAAATAACAACACTTTTAGCACCTTAATCGAGGACATCTTATGGATAAGGATACCATGGCGAAGCACATAGAGCGAGTGGCAGTAATGAAAAACTTGATCTCTGGGCATATGACGCAGGCGGTAGCAGCTGCACAATTAAGCCTGTCAATCAGGCAAATACGAAGATTACATAAAAAATATAAGTCTGGTGGATCTGAAGCTTTGTATC
>DATAXH010000058.1:0-4464 GCA_036266775.1 Candidatus Babeliales bacterium
ATTTTACCGGAAGGTAGTATCAGTGTGGAAGTAACTGAAACTGAACCTGATCTTGTTTTGATACAAGCTCGTAAACTTGCTTCTTTATGTGATGGTATTGTTATCAAAGTTCCGTGTCATGCCAAATATTATAATATCATCAGAAAACTCATTGCTGAAGGAATACCGCTCAATATTACACTTGTATTTTCTCTGTCTCAAGGATTAATGATGGCAAAACTGGGTGCACAATATATCTCTCCTTTTATTGGAAGATTAGATGATATCGCAGTGTCCTCCGGAGCTTTATGCGAAGGACGGAGGGGTAATGGTATTGAATTGATACAACATTTACGTCACATTATTGATTGGTATAATTTTGAAACAGAACTGTTAGCAGCATCAATCAGAGATGTTGCTCATTTTGAAAAAGCGATGCTTGCTGGCGCTGATATTGCAACTGTTCCTGTTGATGTTTTTGAAAAATCACTTGCACATCAATTGACGGATAAAGGAATGGCACAATTTTTAGCAGACTGGCAAAAACTCAACATTACTCGATTTCCTTGAGACAAATCCTAAATTAATCTTTATCCCGCGCTCGTTCTGAACTTGTTGAAGAATATCTTCGAGCGCTCAAGGATATCCTTCGACAAGCTCAGGACGAGCGCAATAAGAAATATAATTTTTAAACCTTAAAAACAAATTCATAGCTCATTATGCGTATTTTTTTTGTAACTAATAATTACACACCCTATTCCGGCGGCGTTACGCAAGCAATCAATGCAATGACTGATGCATTACGCGCGCAAGGCCATGAAGTTTTTATTATTACACTCCAATTTGAGACGAAGGCCAAGCCGGAAATAAACATAATCCATGTTCCATGTCCTATCAAATTCATGTACAAAAAAAATTATATGGCGATTCCTTGGAGACCAACACATTTCATTAAACAACTACTCAAACAATACAAACCTGACATTGTGCACGTACATCATCCTTTTTTACTTGGTGTAAGCGGATTACATGCAGCACGCACTTTCAATATTCCCTGCGTATTTACATATCACACAATATATGAAGATTATGCCCATTATGTACCGTTGCCACACTATTTCACTAAAAAATTGATCCAAATCTTGGTCAACCGTTTTTGCAACAATGTGGATGGAATTATTGCACCAAGTAGTGCAATCAAAAAATATCTTGTTGCTCAACAAATTAAAACGCCAATCACCGTAATCCCAAGTCCGTTACGTAAAGAATTTGTTATAAAACATGAGAGAGAAAAATCACTCGAAAACAAAAAAACTTTCAATTTACTCGTTGTCAGCAGGTTTGTACCAGAAAAAAACATTCCCTTTGTTTTTGATATTTTTAAACAACTTCCAGAACATTTTACACTCACTCTTGTCGGCTATGGATCCGATTACCAACACCTACAAGAGTTGGCATTTAACACATTACAACTGTCCCCACATCGAGTGCATTTTATTTATAAACCGCCTCTTGATGAATTACTTCATTATTACCGTACGGCAAATCTTTTTATTTTTCCATCATTCACAGATACACAAGGCATTGTACTTGCAGAAGCTATGTCACAACACGTTCCGGTGATTGCCATTGATGGGCCTGGACAACGTGATCTTATCGTCAATGGACACAACGGTTTTATTGTTAAAAATACAAAAGATGCTGCAGAAAAAATTATGAATATTGCGCAAGATAGACAATTATATGAAAAACTCGTTGATGGTGCACATGCAACTGCACAAAAATATCATGCTGATTTCATTGTTCAAAAATTAATTAATTTTTATCATACGATCATACCTTGATAAATTGAATCCAAATTATTAAACTTGGAAACAAGTTTTTAATCATATCTCAAGCGTCAAAAAAAAGAAGGAATTTCATGAAAAGAACATTAGCAACGCTTACTTTATGTAGTGGCTTACTCATTACAATGCACACCATACAATCATCAGAAAACCCATCCACACCCCCAACCACGCCACGCCCTGCATCAGAACCTCAACAAATAGTATCACGAAACAATTCAAGCGAAGCATCATCACCACATTCAAAGCACCATCACCACCATCATCATAATAGTTCTCACAATTCTGGAACTTCTACGCCAGATAAACAAAGCAAACATTTTCTACCTAAAGTAGTTGGAAGTGCTATAGAACACGGCAAAGATTTTATTGAAAAACATAAACGATCTCATTCTCCCAACCCAAGCAGTTCAAGCAGCAATCTAAAAGTTGATTCACTTAATATAAAAGATGCCCAAAAATCAGCAGGTTTGTCTTTGGAAGGAACTCCTAACATTTCTCCACGAAAAGATCTCATACCATCTCATAGTCCGCAAACAAACACTCATTTAGATGCTGCAAAAGAAGCCACCATTGCGCAAAGTTCGTCTGCGCATCCAACACCCACAAATTCTCCACGCCCAACTCAAATTCAACCAGCTAATGCATCATCTGATACTCAAATACCATCAATACAAAGAAGCAACTCTAAAACATCTTTCACCAACAACCCCCAAAACATTCCATGCTATGAATGTATTAATAGCAAAGATTTAGGGAACAACCAAAGTGAAATCACCTATGTAAACAATCAAGGTGAAAAAGAAATTAAAGTATTGGCTATAGACACCCAAGCATATAATGACCAGCGCTATTTGAATGTTGAAGAAGAAAATCAAGGTGGAGTAGAAAAATATAATATAGATTTAAAAGGCGAAGAACCATCTAAAGCTCATCAAAATCAATCAAACTTATATGGTTATTTGCTAACTTTAAATCACGATCCATATGATTTAGCCGCTGATGTTCCAACGTATAAAGCTACTCATATAGAAAAAGTTGACAATCTTACGCTTGATATCACGTATACCTATATTGACAGCAAAAGTAATGAATCTCGAACAATTTCCGTATCTAATACAGCAACGCCGACTCCGGCAAAAGTTGCACTTATATGCCACAGTGAAACTAAAAAACCTGCCTTTGCTATTGATCTAACACCTGCTGTTGGGTATGAGGCTCTTTTAGGTAATAGAACAGTAAAATCAGATCAAAACATGCAAAACAATGATAAACCAGAAAAATCACACACAGTTGCGTCGAGTGAGATTAACAAAAAACCATCTATATCTTCTCAAAACCGTAAAATTTCTGGAAAAACTGTTATGGGAGGTTTAACTTTTGTAGCTCTTTGTGTGTTACTTGCGTACAAATACAACCAACTCCCTGCAGCTTTTGAGAATTTACTTAATCAATTTTTCGCACAAATTGCATCACTTTCAGCTAGTAGAAAATAAAAAACTGTTATCTAACATATAAAAAAAGCATCTTACTGGAATTCTCCAATAAGATGCTTTTTCTATACTTATAATACTTATGAATTATTATTATTCTGTCTCATTCTCTCAGCACTCAAATAAAAATTATTTGGTAGATTATGAGGTCTCGTGTATCCATCAAAACCTTGTAACATCTGACGATTAACAGGATTTGCCAAAATTTCTTCTATCGCAAGGACATTTCCTCTTTGATGATGATCATTGATTTGCAAGAGCACATTAACAGGAACATTCGGTTTTGCTTTTTTATTACCAGAAGTAGGCATTGGAGTTCTCGGCATTGGAGTAGATTTTTGTTTTTTCTCAACTTCAAGCTGTTGTAATAATTTATTCAAACTATTTGCAAACGCTACGTCTTCTTCTTCTGTTTCTAATTTATCTTGATATCGCATACGTTTATTTTCTTGATGTTTATTCGTCAATTCAACCGGAAGAACAAAATCATCTGCTATAGTGTATTTTTTATATAACTCTTCTAATTCACAATCACTCGCTCTTTTCATTGCATTTACTGAAAATGTAACAGCGATAACAGTGAAAAAACACAATAATTTAACGATCATTTTATCTGAAGTCATAATAATTCCCTTCTTCAATCCACATATTATTTTCAACTTCAAAACTATCTCTGTTAACAATCATACTTTGTATAAAAAAAATATCAATAAGAAAACTTATTTTATTTTTTACTGACCCCTAAAAACCCACTATGTAAAGCATTAAGGATACCTTTACGAGGCACTTATTTGACAAACTGAAAAAACATGATAACCTTATTATAAGGTGCGAAAAACCTAAAAAATAACATAAAAAAAGGTCATTTTAGAGGGGCAAAAATATGTCTTTATTCAAACTCCATACACCATTCCCACCATCCGGAAGCCAGCCAGAAGCCATTAAACAGCTCTTGGAAAATAGACCCGGAAAATCAACTCTTTTAGGTGTTACCGGATCAGGTAAGACATATACTATTGCCAATGTTATTGCCAAACAAAATAAGCCTGTTTTAATCTTGGCGCCCAATAAAACATTGGCTGCCCAGCTCTATGAATAATTCTCACAATTTTTCCCTGAAAATAAAGTCTGCTATTTTGTGAGCT
>DATAXH010000059.1:0-3161 GCA_036266775.1 Candidatus Babeliales bacterium
CGTGGCAAATAAGAATAGCGATTATTACCGACGGAAAATTACAAAACATCTATTTTTCTGCACCAACCCATGAGGTTCTTGAACGAGCCTATTTTAAAGGAATGGTCACCAAAGTGCTTCCTGGGATCCAAACAGCTTTTATTGAATTTGGACAACAAAAAGCTGGATTTCTTCATATATCAGAAATTGATCGTGAATTGGCTATGCAAAAAATGAGCGACCAACTCGAAGAAGATGAAGATGAGCCTAAAATAGAAAAAAGACCTGTCCAAAAAAGAGACATCAGCAAAATTCTGCATGAAAATGAGCCTATCTTAGTGCAAGTCAGCAAAGAACCGGTGTATGAAAAAGGTGCAAAACTGACCACCTGTTTTACCCTTCCTGGTAGATTTATTGTTCTGATGCCCAATATTCCTCGCATTGGTGTTTCAAAAAAAATTGAAGATCGTGATGAACGCCTTCGTCTTAAAACAATTATTAAAGCCCATTTACCAGAAGGTATGGGCGCAATTATTAGAACAACCTCTGAGGGGCGCGCTGAAAAAGATTTAATACATGATCTTACTTATTTAGTGCAAGAATGGCGCACTATCGAGAAAAAGTTTGCGACTGCAAAACCTTCAGAAAAATTGCATGAAGATTTACCTCTTGTTCTGCAGATTGTACGTGATCATCTTGATAGCGATGTTGAAGCAATCATTACTGATTCAAAAAAAAGCCAAAACGAACTGTATACATTTGCCAAAGAAATTGCTCCGGAATTTGCGCATGTTATTCAAGCATATGATGATAACGTTAATATCTTTGCTGCATACGGTATTGAAAAGCAAATTGAGCAAGCGCTTAAGAAAAAAGTATCTCTTAAATCTGGTGGATCCATTATTATTGAATCAACCGAAGCAATGACAGTTGTTGATGTTAATACTGGTCGATTTATTGGAAAAACAAATCTTGAAGAAACTATTTTTAAAACAAATATCGAAGCAGCAGAAGAAATTGTTCAACAACTGAAGTTACGCAATATCGGTGGTCTCATTGTCATTGATTTTATCGATATGGGAATTATCATTAATCGTCAAAAAGTTTTCAGCTTTTTTGAAAAAGTGTTGAAAGAAAGAGATAAATTCCAATCAGTCGTACTCAAAATATCGGAATTTGGCCTTGTCCAAATGACGCGCAAACGATCAGGAAAAACTTTAGTTCAACAGTTAACTTCCGCATGTCACACTTGTCATGGTCTTGGTTTTGTTAAATCATATCAAACTGAAAGTTATGAAATACTACGCGCTATTCGCGATGAACTCCATACATTACCAGGCAATAAAAAAATTGAAATCCATTTAAATGCTCACATATTTAATTACATCACATCAATTGAATATGATGCAATCTTAAAATTAGAAAAACTGTATAATATTAAAATTACATTAATAATCAATAATGATTTCCCTGTCGACAAATACAAAATTGAAAAAAAACAATAAAAAACGGACTATTGTATGGCTGAACATATTACTACTGTACTTGAAAAATACCCTACATATGAAGCAACTATCGGCATGGAAGTTCATGTGCAACTTACTACTCATAGTAAAATATTTTGTACCTGCGCACAGGGTATAGCAAAAGATCCCAACAGTAATATTTGCCAAGTTTGCGCTGGATATCCGGGCGCTATGCCAATGCTCAATAAAAAAGTAGTTGATTTTGCAATTTTGGCAGGGCTTGCAACCAATTGTACCATCAATCAAGCATCAACCTTCGATCGTAAACATTACTTTTATCCTGATTTACCAAAAAATTTTCAAATTACTCAGCAAGCTGAACCTATTTGCACTGATGGTTACATCACGATCAGATTAGAAGACGGTAGCACCAAAGATATTCGTTTAATCCGTATTCATATTGAAGAAGATGCAGGTAAAAATATTCATTCATATTCACCGGACACCCTGAGCTTGTCGAAGGGTGAAAGTTTTGTTGATTTAAACCGTGCAGGCACACCGCTGCTGGAAATTGTGAGTCACCCTGATATTTCAACAACCGCTGAATTGCGTGCATACCTCAAAACATTGCGCTCCATTGTACAATATTTAGGAATTTGCACAGGTAATATGGAAGAAGGTTCTTTCCGTGCAGATACCAATATTTCTGTACGTAAAAAAGGGCAAACAGAACTTGGCACCAAATGTGAACTCAAAAATATTAACTCATTTAAATTCATCAGTGATGCAACAGAATATGAATTAGAGCGCCAAATTGAAATCCTAGAAGCTGGCGGTAAAATCCGCTCAGAAACACGTCTGTGGGATTCAAAAAATAAAACTACCATCACAATGCGATCAAAAGAAGAAACAGCTGATTATCGTTTTTTCCAAGAACCAGATCTACCCATTATTTCCATCAGCGATGATCGTCTTGCAAAAGCAAAAGCTAGCATGCCAGAACTACCATTCGCTAAATTTGAACGGTTTACACAACAACTTGGTCTACATGATTATGAAGCTGATATTTTAATTGAAGATATTGATCTTGCAAACTATTTTGATGCAGCGCGTCAACATACACAGAACAAAAATCTCATCAACTGGATCTTACGTGATCTAATGGGATACATCAAAGAACAAAAAATATCATTAGCTGAATGCAAAGTAACTCCTGCACGCCTTGCGCAAATTGTTGATCTGGTTGAACAAGGTGTTATTAATGGCCCTACCGCCAAAGAAGTTTTTGTTTTTGTTGCACAAACTGATAAAGAACCAATGGATATCATTGAAGAAAAAGGTCTTAAACAAATTGGCTCTGCTGATGAATTGGAAGCTATGGTCAAAGAAGTTATTGCAGCAAATCCTCAACAAACCGCAGAATATCGTTCTGGAAAAGATAAACTATTTGGTTTCTTTGTCGGTCAGATGATGCAGAAGACTAAAGGTAAAGGCAACCCGCAACTTATTAATGATTTAATTAAGAAACACTTAAATCAATAACTCTGTTTTCTTCGAACACGCTAAAAAAATTATCCTTGGTTAAACGCCGAGGATTTTTTATTTTTATACATTTTTGTTATAGTACTCCTGTTATTAAGTACTGATCATTCAATAAAAAGGAAAAATATCTATGAAAAAATTATGTACAATATTCACATACACTATTATATCAAC
>DATAXH010000060.1:0-6656 GCA_036266775.1 Candidatus Babeliales bacterium
TGAACCAATTCCATTGTGTGGCGTTCCCATTCATGCAATCGATCATTATCTTGCAAAATTGGTTAAAGGTGGTTTTAAAGTTGCGTTGTGTGATCAACTTGAAGACCCAAAACCGGGAACTCTTGTTAAGCGTGGTGTTAAACAAGTGTTAACTCCTGGAACATTGACTGATTCGCAACTGTTGGATGAACGTTCTGCATCATATCTTTTTTCATTTTACCCTGCGGGCGATTCGTGGGGATTGGTTTTTAGTGAACTTTTGACTGCACAAATTTTTATCACAACAGTTTCAGCTGGTTCTGAAAAACTGTTGGAATCTGAATTAATTCGTTTTTTCCCTGATGAAATTTTAATCCCAAGCAGTGTTCGTACTCAAGAATTTCAAACCTATTTTAAACGTTTGGGATATTTTACAACGGTTGTTCATGAGGAACACCAATTTACAAATGATGCGCAACAATGGCTTAAGCAACAATTTGCACAATCAGCATGTGAGCAGATTGATACAGATGAAGCTATGCGACAAGCACTCTTTTATTTTTATGCATACATGTCAAAGCATCAACGCTCATCACTTGATCAGTTCACAACCCTCTTTTTTTATAAACCTGATGATTTTCTGATTATGGATGCAGCAACGCAACGTAATTTGGAATTGGTGAAAAATGCGCAAGATGGAACAAGTAAAAATACATTATTGAGCGTGATGGATAGAGCTCGAACCGCAATGGGTTCGCGGATGATCAAAAAATGGATTTTGCGACCGCTTGTTAAAAAAGAAGCGATTGTGCAGCGACAAGATGTTATTACTATCTGTTGCGCAGATATAACATTGATGAATAATACAGAACAATTACTCGCTCATGTTGGTGATGTTGAACGCGTGGTGGGGCGTATTGCATTGCAAAGAGCATCATTACTTGATTATAGTGCATTATCACGTATGTTGCTGATTGTTCCGCAATTTAAACACGTGGTAAACGCATATAAACATGTTTTTTTGCTACGAGTAATTGCTGATCATTTGGGTGAATTTACAAAATTATCTGACTTGTTGCGTGTAGCATTGCATGATGAACCATCACCAGAAATGATGATAAAAGCTGGTTTTGATCAAAAACTTGATACAATGCGCATGTTAGTGAATAACAGTAATGAAAAAATTATAGAACTTGAACTTGCTGAACAAAAAGCAACAGGAATTGCATCTCTTAAAATTCGTTATAATGCCGTGCAAGGGTATTATATTGAAGTTACGAATGCCAATTTATCTGCAGTTCCTGAACGTTACCGACGATTACAAACATTAGTTGGACGTGAACGGTTTATTACTCCTGAGTTGCAGCAACTACAATATGGCATTGAATCCGCACGTAAAGATATTGTGACGTATGAACAAGAAATCTTTGAGAATATTAAAGGTGAAGTTGCACAATATATTTCAGCACTACGCAAATCAGCGCATGCAATTGCACACATCGATGCGTTATTATCACTTGCACGTTGCGCATATGATCATGGATATGTACGCCCAAGTTTACATGAAAATCGAGATATTATTATTGTAAAAGGGCGTCACCCCGTAGTTGAACAGTCATTGATGAATACTTTTATCCCTAATGATACCCAGTTAACCGATGAACAATCATTGTGGATTATCACCGGGCCTAACATGGGGGGTAAATCGACGTATTTGCGTCAAGTTGCGCTTATTTCTGTAATGACTCACATTGGTTCATTTGTGCCAGCACAAAAAGCTGATATTGCATTGCTTGATCGTATTTTTACCCGTCTTGGGGCAAGCGATAATGTGGCTGAGGGTAAAAGTACCTTTTTGGTTGAGATGGAAGAAACGGCAATGATTTGTACGCAAGCCACGGAAAAAAGTTTGGTTATTTTGGATGAGGTGGGAAGAGGTACAAGTACCTTTGATGGTTTAGCCATCGCGCAAGCAGTTGTGGAGTATATTTTTACAACGATTGGTGCACGATGTTTGTTTGCAACCCATTATCATGAATTGACCCATTTGCCCAAGACCTATCCCGGTATTGTGGTGTATCAGGCAGCAAGTAAAAAGATGGATCATGGCATACTGTTTTTATATACCATTATGCGTGGTGTTGCTGATGGCAGTTTTGGTATTGAAGTGGCGAAATTGGCTCAATTACCTGCCCCCGTTATTGCGCGTTCAATGGTATTGGTAGCGTCTTATGCAGGCCTGCCCTCCGACTCGTCCTCCGAAGCCTTGGCGAAGGGGGAAGCTTTAGCGAAGGATGGGTTGATCCCTGTTATAGTGGATCGAGAAGATATGTCTGCTGAAAATAGACTTTTGAAGGTTGAAAACAAAAGGCTTCTTGCGGCGCAAAATAAGGCTGAAAAAGTGATGAATATGCTGCAGGAGCTTGATTTTGATACCCTGTCGCCCAAGAAGGCATTTGATTTGCTATGGTCATATAAAGAGAAAAATTAATAAGTTTTCAGCTTTATAGTATATATTTCACTGGACGCTAGCGGCTTTTTTTGATATATTGGGAATAAAATAAATCATTTAAATATGAATTAAAATCTTGTTCATAGCGTTGCTTTTTGACTAAACTGGTCAGAAACTGGAGTCAAAAACCATATGAACACAATGTGTAGGGAAAAGTCTGATGGTACATCAAGAAAAATACGATAAATACGCGATATTTGCAAATGGCGGCAAGCAATATCAAGCAATTGAAGGTAAAACTGTGGCTATTGAAAAAATAGCAGGTGAAACTGGCGATAAATACGAAATTAACACTATTTTGTTCCGTAAATTAGCTGACGGTCAGTTTGAAATTGGCCAACCGCATGTACAAGGTACAATCAGTGCCACAATCGTTAAACAAACTAAAGATCCAAAATTGGTTGTGTTTAAGTTCAAAAGACGTAAAAAAGTTCGCGTGAAAAACGGACACCGTCAACCAAAAACAATCATTCGCATCGATTCAATCGCATAACACGCGGTTTATTTAAGAATTTAAGAAGTCCTTAATTGGGCTTCTTTTTTTTGTGCATTTTCTTCCGTTCACCCTGCCGTGTCCTCCATAGCTTCAGCGACGGAGGAAGTGCCCCGTAGGGGTGTATCGAAGGATTTTTTTATGCCAAATTTTTTGTTCTATATTATGCTGAGATGTGAAGTTGTATCACAGTCATAAAAAGGAGCAGTTGTTGTATGAAAAAGATATATCACATGCTTGTAGTCATTTTATTAATGACGTCAATGTTGCTTATCTCCATGGAGAATTTGTTTAACTCTCTGTCACGTTTATCCCAATCTTATAGTAAACCATTGAATGATAATAGAAATGTTGTTTTATTTGCGGGTGATTTTTCTGTTGTTCCCGTTGAAAAATCACATTTACCTCTTATAAAAACATTATATTCAGAATATCAAAAACATAAGGAATTAGCGGATAAAGGTGGAATTATACCATCATTTAAGTATGTATCCACCGAAGGATTATCCTTGGTCAATGATGCTCTTAAAGTGCGACCGGATGAATTTCCAGCTTTTTATACATATTTGTTGCCAGAAAAAAAGAATCTTTTGATCAAATTATCAGGCAAGTATGATGATAAAGGCAAAAAGACAATGCTTGATGTTCCTGAAGTTACCAAACGATTAATGGATGTTTGTTTTCCTGCAGATGTGTGTCTACTTATAAAAAAACATTTTAGAAATGAAGATGAAGATTTTGTGCGAGCATATTTTAAAGAGAAATTGATTGCTCATAAAGGATTATTAACACTTAAAGAACCAATGTTTGATAAAGGTATATATGATCGCATATCTGAGGATATTTATTTGGGATCATTCTTTTTTGATGCCGGTCATACCATTAATCAATATGATTATCCTGTTTTTTTGTATATCGGAGATGTGCTACGTAAAACATATGCAATACACTTTGGAAGTGATAATTATGAATATCGCATTACGGATGTTGATGATAGCCAATGTCTTGTGTGGGTAATTGATCATGAAAATCCGAGCGGTACATTCTCAACTCCTATTCAGCTTCATAGTAGTATTAAAGGATGCCGTTTGAGTAGCACCAACAGTGATATTGAATATGCGGTGATATATTCTGAACATGATATGGTACTGGTAGAAATAAATAGACAGCATACAATACCATTTGTTATCCCCATTATTGTTGATATTCCAGAGCATACCACAATTGTTGATGTTTGTTTTGATCCTGTTAAAAACGGATGGATTATAGGATTGTATGAAGGTCTTGCATCTGTATTTAGATATTTATCTATGAAAGGTAAACTTGAGCAAACAGGATCTGTTGTACCATTTAAGAAAGAAGGGTGGTTGGAAAAAATAGCTATTTATAACTGTGATTCTTTGTATTGTATTGCAACAATGTTTGGGGTTGCTGGACAATATGGAATACACATTTATAAGGAAAATGGTAATAAAAATTATGATTTTTTAAGCTTTACTGGTCTTCATCGCGACATATCTAAGTATAATAGTTTTATTGATGGATTTCAGATGATTAATGCACGTGATTCTATGCATATGTTTGATCGAACCGCACCGTTTTTTATGAAAAACGCTCAGGTACAAAAAGATAATCAACAGATACAAAAAACGAATCAACACAATAGTTCTTGGTTCGATTATATTGCTACTACATTTTTACCTCAAGAAGTTCAGCTAGAACGTGGACTCCATAAGGTTTATAGTCCAAAAGGGACATTTTTAATGTCTAACTCACTTAAGCAAAAATTAGGGGCTTTCTATGTTGAGACAGTTTTGAAGGATGCTGTTACGCATCAACAGATACTATCGATCGACACTTTATATGATGGCTTTGTAGGTGTTGGATTTACCGCAGATGAAACAAGTTTAATTTTTATTAATGTTACAGGCGGACATCATAAAGTATCATTGCTCAATGATACAGATAAACAGATGTTGTATGAGATGGAAAAGGTTACTTTTGTAAACAGTGGAGTAACAGGATTATTAAAGCGACTTTGTATGGAATGTAGAGAGCGTGGCATTGTAACATTGTATGAAGATGATTCGACGTGCTGCATGTTAAAAGATTGGACAAAGATATCACCAGCTATGTTACAACTGCTTAAAAAATGTTTGCCGATGCAAAAAATTAAAAAATAATTTAGAACTTTCTGAAAATTCACATTCCGCTCGTCCTGAGTGTTTTTTTGTCCTCAAAAAAATGTATCGAAGGATGCGAAATAAGAAAAATATTAAAATAAAAAAATCTTTTTTATATTGCACCCTTACTACTTCGCCAAGGCTTCGTAGTACACGTCGATATTTTCTTCCGCTCATCCTGAGTGTTTCGTCTTCGAAATATATCGAAGGATCAGGGCGAGCGGCGGGAAAATAATCAAAAATTTTATTTTTTGGAATTATTCAAATTTATTATATATCCAGTCAGGTGCAAGATATATTCCCCATGCAACAAGACGCCAGATTGGTGATACATAGACAACTTTCTTTTTGCGAACAATCCCATTAAAAATGTAGTGCGCTGCTTTGTGTGCTGAAATCATCAAGAATGGTTTGGCGTATGTGTGTTTCATTACTGTATCAACAAAGCCTGGTTTAATATCGGTTACATTAATATGCAAATTTTCACGTGCAATTTTTTTCCGTAATCCTTGCAAATAGTTAGAAATAAAAGCTTTAGATGCGTTATATGCCGGTGCAGTATCATTGCCACGAATGCCAGCGATGGATGAAATCACAACCAAGTGCCCACGTTTTTGCTGCATAAAATGATGCATACTCACGTTTGTCATTGCACAAAAACCTATCACGTCAACATCAATAGTTTGTTTATCAATAGTAAAATCAAGATTGGGATTAGGATCACCAATGCCGGCACAGATTACCACAATATCAACACTATTCATTTCATTAATCAGATGTCTCAATTTATCTTGCGCATTATCTTGCGTTACATCAATAACAGCGCGATAGGTTTGTGTGGGGATTTCATGCTGCAAGGATATCAGAAGATTTTCTTGTGGTGCAGCAATACCTACAATGTAATGATGAGCTGCCATAACTTTTGCGAGTTCGCGTCCCATACCCGATGATGCACCGATAATGATTACTTTTTTTGTCTGCATTCAAGTTTCCTTTTTATTTTTATATTTCACTGCGAAAAGTTACATTGCTATCTTTTCTTAGTGGAATTCGTTACGAAAAGTTAGAGGCCTTTTTACGGGCCTCTTTTTTTATAATTTTGCTACTTTTTCCAAATTTTTATTTGGTCCAGCAAAGATGAGTTTATCTAATTCTTTAATAACATAATCAGGACCAACAGAGATAATTTTTTCTTCTTCTTTTTTTCCAATACAATGTACTTCGTACTCTTCAAAAAGATTAAGATCGCTGATGGTTTTACCAATAAAATCTTCTGGTGCAACAATGTTAATAACGGAGAAGTTTTTGGTTAAACGAGTGACATCAACAAATGGAGAACTTAAGTTGTCAGCGAGTCGAATGCCAATCTCTTTTTCCGGTAAAATAACGCGATCGGCGCCAACGAGGGATAATATCTCTTTATTAAGATCATCAATTGCACGCGTGATAACGTATGGCGTTTTGAGATGTTTTTTGAGGAGTGCGGTAA
>DATAXH010000061.1:0-2727 GCA_036266775.1 Candidatus Babeliales bacterium
CAACGCAATTTCCATCAAGCTAATGCTTGGTAAACAGAGTAAAAATTTTCCCATAATATGGGTAAAAATAGAAACATCTTTGCGTGTTATTCGTCCAAAAAAGAAATGATACTTAAAGTACATAATGAGATGTAAGGTAAAATGTATACATCCTGCAAAGACAATAAACCAACAGAGATAGGTAACGGGTAAATTATAAAAAAGAGCTATGCATATGCCTGTAATCACAATAATATTGATGACCACCGGTGTAATTGCAGGAATAAAAAAATGGCCAACTGCATGGAGTGCGCCGCCTAAAAGTGCACTGCTTGATATACAAAAAATAAAAGGCATTAAAATGTGGAGCATGGGAACTGCAGCAGTCAGTTGTTGTTCAGAAAATCCTGGAGCGATACAATGTAACACTTGATGTGCATACAGCATGATAAAACTACAGATTGCGAGCACGATTCCTTCAAAAATTATAAAAGAGAGCGACATTAATCCTGCTATTGCCTTAGGATTATTGTGTTTGAGCGTACTCACAACGGTAGGAATAAAGGCGGCGGAAAGAGCTCCTTCTGCAAATATTTTACGCAATGAGTTAGGAATTTTATACGCGGTTAAAAAAGCATCTGATAATCCGCTTACTCCAAGGTATTTTACCATGAGAACTTCACGTACAATTCCAAAAAATCTACTTAATAATGTTGAACTACCAACTTCGATGGTCTTTTTTATAATTTTGTTGTGTGTAAGCATGGGTATAAGTTTCCATTGCTGAGTTGATAAATTGCATCCATTTTTTCTGTAACATATTCATCATGACTACTGATAATAATTCCCATATTCAATTCCTTGTGGCATAAAAGAAGGAGATCAATAATATTTTTTCCTGTTGCAAGATCCAAGTTGCTTGTTGGTTCATCGGCGATCAGAAAAGCTGGCTCATTAAAAAGAGCACGTGCAATAGCAACGCGTTGTTGTTGACCACCAGAAAGTTCTCCGATTTTACTGTCTTTTTTATCCAACAGATCTATTTTTTTAAGCAGGTCAATGGCTTTTTTTTCACATTCATTACGGGTGAGTCCACTGATAAGCCCTGGGATAATAATATTTTCTGTAACAGAAAGCTCTTTAATTAAGTAGGCTGATTGAAATACTAACCCAATTGATTTGTTTAAAAACTGCTCACGTTGGGTAGCTGAGAGCGTTTGTAAAGACGTATCATTAAAAACAACAGCGCCAGCAGTTGGATAATCAAGGCCAGCAAGAATGTGCATAAAAGTTGATTTTCCTGATCCAGAGATGCCGGTAATAGCATAACTTTTTTTTTGCACAAAAATGGCATTGATATCTTTAAGAACGGTGACTTCTTGTGTTCCTTGTTTGAATGTCTTAGAAATGTTTTGTGTGGCGAGTGTGGATTTGTGCATAACATTATTCCTGAAGGATATTTTTATGAATAAGATACCATAATACCAGAATTTTTCTGCACTTATTTTTTCACCGCTCATCCTGAGTGTTTCGTCTTCGAAATGTATCGAAGGATCAGGACGAGCGCGGGATAAGAACTTACTTTCCATAGCAAAAAGTGCTTGTAAATTGATAGTATTTGTATATAAAAGCTCCTACATAAGACTTTTTTGGTTTCTTGCTCATAACCATTGAGATATGGAGGGGCAGTTCATAAACTGATAGTTGTAAAGCAGCACACATAAAAAACTAGGGGGGAGTTATAATGAAAAGTGTTGTCAATCAAAAAAAAGTAAATGTTTCTTCAGAAATATTGCCAGTTATACCAACAATGGATGTTGTGGTTTTTCCACAAATTATTGTGCCATTGCTTGTTCTTGATGAAAAGATTATCAGTGGGATTAACCAAGCAATAGAAGAAAAGAAAATGATTTTTCTTCTCGCTGCAAAAAATGGAGTTGATCCGCAAGGAGCAATTAGTACGGAAGATCTTTATACAGTTGGTACAGTTGCAACTATTATGCGTCTTATCAAAATACCTGAAGGTGGGATTAAAATTCTTGTGCAGGGAGTTTGTAAGGCGCGCGCGCTTGATATCATGACCGATGACAATATGCTTCATGCAAAAATTCAAAAACTGCAAGATGAAGAAACCAGTTCCGCGGAATTAACTGCATGTGTCCAAAGAATTAAAAAAATCGCTGATCAGATGGCAACTTCAGGATATACGTTCAGTCCAGATTTTCACATTATTCTTTCTAAAATGACTGATGCGGGAAAAATTGGTGATTTTATCCTTTCTCATCTTAATCTGAATGTAGATGACGCACAAAAACTTCTTGAAACTGAAAATCAAAAAGATTTTCTGGTGATGTTGTCTGATTATCTGACTAAAGAGGTGCAGGTTGCAGAAATTCAAGAAAAAATCAGAAACAATGCTCGTGAATCGATGAATCGTTCCCAAAAAGAGTTTTATTTACGGGAACAACTTAAGGCAATTAAAGAAGAGCTTGGTGAGGATGATCTTGAAGAAATTGAAGAAATGCGTGATAGATTAGCAGCATTAGAAGTCTCGGATGAAATTAAAAAAGAAATAGGGCGACAAATTAATCGTTTAGAGCGTACAGCGCCCGATTCTCTGGAAGCAACGGTAACGCGTAATCATTTGGAATGGGTTTTTGCATTGCCATGGAATCATACCACGGAAGATAATTTAGATATTGCGCATGCGAAAGCAATTCTTGATGAAGATCATTTTGGGTTAAAAGA